>NZ_JBQJIK010000145.1:0-7888 GCF_052078665.1 Inquilinus sp. CA228
TCGACACCGCCGCCTATGACGACGGCCGCGTCGGCGTTGTGGTCGACATCACCGCCGGCACCGCCAGCGGCGGCAATGCTGCGGGCGACACGCTGAGCGGCATCGAGAACCTCACCGGCAGCCTCGGCAACGACCGGCTGACCGGATCGAGCGTGGTCAACGTCCTGCGCGGCCAGGCCGGCGACGACATCCTCCGCGGCGGGAATGGGGGCGACACGCTGGACGGCGGCGCCGGCATCGACCTCGCCACCTATTTCGGCTCCGCCACCGCAGTGAGGGTCGATCTCGGCAACACCAGCCTGGAAAGCGGCGGCGAGGCGGGCGGCGACCGCCTGATCGACATCGAGAACATCAACGGCAGCACCGCCGGCGACACCATCACCGGCAACGCCGTCGCCAATGTCCTCAACGGCTTCGAGGGCAACGACCTGCTCAAGGGCGCGGCCGGCAAGGACACACTGGCCGGCGGCCTCGGCGCCGACCGCTTCATCTATGCCGCGACCGGCGACAGCGCCGTCGGCGCCAATGCCGACCGGATCGTCGATTTCAGCCGGACCCAGGGCGACAGGATCGACCTGGCCGGGATCGACGCCAATCTCTCGGCCTCCGGCAACCAGAGCTTCACCTTCATCGGCAGCGGCCTCTTCACCGGCGTCGCCGGGCAACTGCGCTTCGCCTTCACCGCCCCCGGCGTCACCACAGTCGCCGGCGACGTCACCGGCGACGGCGTGTCCGACTTCCACATCTCCCTGACCGGCCTGATCGGCCTGCAGGCCACGGACTTCGTGCTCTGACCCGGGATCGAAAGACATGGCCGACCATCCCTGCGACAGCAGCCTGATCGACGAGGCGGAGGACGAGCCCTCCGCCTCGTCGGCCCCGCGCCGAATCCATCCGCTGGAGCCCGACCGCGCCGCCATGGCCGAGATCGGGCAGGCGGTGCTGCGGCGGGCCATCGCCTTCATCGAAACCCTGCCCGACCGGCCGACCGCCAGCGGCGACGACACGCCGCCGGAGCTGATCCGGGCGATGCTGGCGCCGCCGCCGGAGGGGCCGGGCGAGCTCGAGGCCGTGCTCGACCAGCTCGACCAGGCGGCCGCCTGTGCCTATGAGACCGGCAGCCCCGGCTTCTTCGCCTATGTCCCGGGCGGGGGCATCTTCACCTCGGCCGTGGCCGATCTCTACACCGGCGTCACCAACCGCTATGTCGGTCACGCCTTCGCCGCCCCGGCGCTGGTCGCGCTGGAGCAGGGCGTCGTGCGCTGGCTGACCGGCATCTGCGGCCTGCCGCAGGGCAGCGGCGGGCTGCTCATGACCGGCGGGTCGATGGCGACGCTCTGCGCCGTGATCGCCGCCCGCCATGCCGGCCTGGGCGAAGATCTCGCCGGCGGCACGCTCTATGTCGGCGCCGAGACCCATCACTCGGTGGCCAAGGCGGCACGGCTGGCGGGCCTCCCGGCGGCCGGCATCCGCACCGTCCCTTGCGGCCCGGACCTGGCGATGGATCCCGAGGCCTTGGCCGGGATGATCGCCGACGACCGCTCGGCCGGGAAGCGGCCGTTCCTGGTGGTCGGCACCGCCGGCACCACCAACACCGGCGCCATCGATCCGCTGCCGCAGCTGGCGGCGATCGCCCAGCGCGAGGGGCTGTGGTTCCACATCGACGGTGCCTATGGCGGCATGTTCCGCCTGACCCGGCGCGGCCAGGCCCGGCTGCGCGGCATGGAGCTGGCCGATTCCGTCGCCCTCGACCAGCACAAGACGATGTTCCTGCCCTTCGGCGCCAGCGCGCTGGTGGTGCGCGAGCCGCACCGGCTGGCGGCGGCCTATCAGGCCGACGCCGCCTACCTTGCGGGCATGGAGGGCGAATTCGGCCTGCCCGACTTCGCCGATCTGGGGCCGGAGCTGACCCGCGGCATGCGCGGGCTGCGGGTGTGGCTGCCGCTGCAGCTGCACGGCGTCGCCGCCTTCCGCGAGGCGCTCGACGAGAAGCTGGACCTGGCCCAGTTCGCGTACCGCCAGCTGCTCGACGAGCCGGCGCTGGAGCTGCCCTGGCAGCCGCCGCTCAGCATCGTCGCCTTCCGCATGCGCCCGGCCGGCCCCGGCCCGGACGCCGCGCGGCGGGCCAACCGGGCCACTGAAGCGCTGCTGGACCGGATCAACGCCGGCGGCCGGGTCCGCCTCTCCGCCACCACCATCGGCGGCCGTGTCACGCTCCGGCTCTGCATCGTGGTGCACCGCGCCCATGCCGACCGGGTGGCCGAGGCGGTCGGGATCATCCGCACCTCGGCGCGGTCGGTCCACGCCACCGCGACCACTCGGCATTGAGGAAACGGGTCATGCACAAGCGACAGATCTTCACCGTGCTCAGCCCGGCCCAGCTGGAAGCGTCCGCGCTCTGGGGTCCGGCAGCAGTCACCGAGGTGCAGCCCGGCCGAGCCGTCGGCGGCGACTGCCGCCTGCGGCAGACCGTCGATCTGTGGCTGCGGCGCGCGCGGACCCGTCGCCGGCTCGGTGAGCTGAGCGATCGCGACCTGCGCGACGTCGGTCTCGATCGCAGCGCCGCCATCCGCGAGGCGAACAAGCCGTTCTGGATGGGCTGACACCTCGGGGCATCCACCCCCAATCGACCATCCCCATCGACCACAAGGAGTCGGATCATGCGCAAGCGACTGTTCCTAGCCATGCTGTGCCTCGCCCTGCCGGCCGCCTCCGAGGCCCGGGGGCAGGAGGCCGTCGCCGAGACGGCCTTGTGTCGCAGCGTCGGCGGCGACGGCGTCCTCCAGGCCGAGCTGCTGTTCGGCCGGAACATCGAGGGGCAGGCCACCGTGTCCGACGCCCAATGGTCGGATTTCCTGGGCCGGGAGGTCACGCCGCGCTTCCCGGACGGGCTGACCGTGTTCGAGGCCGCCGGCCAGTGGCGCGACAGCGAGACCCGGCAGGTGGTGCGCGAGCCGTCCTATGTCGTCATGATCCTGGCGCCGAACACGCCGGACACGCTGGCCCGGCTGTCGGAGATCCGGACCGCCTATATCGACCGGTTCCGCCAGCAATCGGTCGGGCTGACCCTGGCCCCGACCTGCGTCGACTTCTGAGGCCGGCCATGGTCAGAGCAGGCATGGCCAAAGGGGGCATGGCTCCTCGGGCCGAGGTGGCGGCCGCGGGCTGGCGCGACGTCTACGACGCCTGGTTCCCGCCGGGGCTGGAGCACGCCGACCTCGAGGCGCAGCGCCGGGCGGTCAGCCGATGGTTCCGCGGCCGGGCCGATCCGGCGCTGCCGGGCCTCGCCCCGCTGGTGGCGGCGGCGCGCGCCGGGCGGCTGAGCCATTGGACCGCGACGCCGGTCGGGCGGCTGCTGCTGATCCTGCTGGCCGACCCGATCGCGCGCATCCTGTTCGCCGGCCGGCCCGAGGCCTTCGCCGGCGAGGCGCTGGCCCTGCGGCTGGCGGAGGAGGGGCTGCGCAGCGGCCAGGTCGAGGCGCTGGCCAGGCCCTGGGAGAAGATCTTCCTGATCCTGCCGCTGGCCGAGGCCGAGGGCCCGCGCCACCCGGCGCGGCTGGAGCGGGCGGCGGCGCTGGCCGAGCGCGTGGTGGCGGCGGTGCCGGGGCCGCAGCAGCCGCTCTACTGGTTCGCGCTCGGCCAGATCCGCGCCCATCAGGACCAGATCGCCCGCTTCGGCCGCTTCCCGCAGCGCAACGCCCTCCTCGGCCGGCCCTCGACCCGGGCAGAGCTGGCGTATCTGCATCCGGCGGAGGTCGGCCGCCGACCTGATCGGCGGGCGCCGGCGGCCCGGTCCGGATGGCGGCTTTCGCGCTGCTGATCCCTGTTGGGGGATGCCCGGCCGCTATCCGAGCTTCATCGGTGCTGGGCGAGTCCGAGGCGGCGTTCGAGGGCTTCGACCCCCATGCGTGTGCTTTCATGAGCGAAGAGCATTGCGACGCGCTGAACTCGTGATCGTCGCATTGTCCGCAACGCGCGGAAGATCCCTGCCGTAGCCCATGTGGAGGATGAAATCCTCATCATTGGGGGGCTGGACGCCAAATCACCTGAAGCATTTCGATAAGGTCGTCGATTAGTCCCTGTGGATCGGAACGACCCTTACCTTCCGCGGAAAGGTGTCCGCCTAGCGCCATGTCTATCGAACCGTGGATAAGGGAAATGAACAAGGCGGCCGTGCGCTCGTTGTCGCCAGGCCTTATCGTTCCGTTTCTGCGGAGCACCGCAATGGCCTCTATGAACAGACGTAAGGTTTCGCTGGCGGCCTCAGCAAGGTCGTCGTCGTGACGTTCCCAGCGCCCGAAGATCAGCCGAAACCGGTTCGGATAGTGCAGCCCCCAGCGAACGTGATCGTGGGCCAACCGGCGCAAGGCGGTCAGTGAATCGCTGGAAGCTGCCGTGGCCGCGACCATCGCGGCGGTTCTCGCCCGCAGCTCCCGGGCGGCAACGCCCGCCAGCAATGCTTCCTTGTCCTGGAAATGCTTGTAGGGCGCGTTGTGCGACAGGCCGGCGATCTGTGCGACGCCGCGCAAGGTCACGCCATCGGGGCCTGATTGATCCAGGAGCTCGGTTGCTGCCGCTAGGATGGAATCGCGTGTCGTTGTCATGGCCGATCTCAGATCGGCTGGGTGGCGATGTCAACCTGGGCGAACAACGCGTTGCCCTGACCAATGACACGGCAAGCAGAAGAGAACCAGCCGCACCGACGTGGCGCGGCCGGGGCCTCGCGCCGGAGGCAGGAGCTATTTCTCCCCGGCAGGTAACCGCTCGCCATTGCCTGCAGGAACGTCGACGTGCGGGCTCGGCGCCATTCCGGCGCCTTCGCCGAGGCCGAGGCGATCACTGAGCCAGGCCAGCGGCCGCGGCGCCCACCAGTTGGCGGTGCCGAGCAGTTGCATGGCCGCGGGGACGATCACCGACCGGACGATGGTGGCGTCGATAACGACCGAAAGCGTCATGCCGATCCCGAAGGTGATGAGGAACAGCGATCCGGCGGTCAGGCCCATCGTGGCAAGCACGACGATCATCAGGATCGCGGCCCTGGTGATGATCGATCCGGTCTGCTGGAAACCCACAGCGACCGCGCGCCGGTTGTCGCCCGTGGCGAGATACGCTTCGCGAATTCGGCTGACCAGGAACATCTCATAGTCGGTGACCAGCCCGAAGGCGATGGTGACGATCAGCCCCAGCGTCCAGAGATCCGTGGTGCCAACGACCTGAAAGTCGAGCAATCCTGCAAGCCCGCCTTGCTGGAAGGCCCAGACGACGATGCCCAAGGAGGCGGCCAGCGACAGGAGCGCACAAAGGACTGCCTTGATCGGGACGAGCACGGAGCGGAAGGCCAGCGCGATCAGGATCAGCGTCACGACGGTGATGAAGCCAAGAGCTGCGGGCAGTGCCGCAAGCGTGGCGGCGCTGTTGTCCAGGCTCATCGCAGCCCCGCCATGCCCGCCGACGAGCACGGTGGCGCCGGGTGGCGACGGCGTTGCACGGACGTCGCGCACGAGCTGCAAGGGACCGGGATCATCGGCTTCGCCGCGATAATCGACCTTGATCCAGGTGAGCGCCGGATCGGTCAAATGCACGCGAGCCGCAGCAGCGCCGGGCAGGTCGCCCAGGCGAGCCAGATATGCCCCAAGGCTTTCCCGGTCCACCGACCCGCGCACGGCGATGTCGAGTGCCATCCCTGCCGGTCCGCGCGGCGGGAACTCGCCGTTCATGTAGCGCGCGACGACCTGGCCCTGATTGTCGGCGGGCAGGTAGCGATGGTTGGTCAGGCCTGGCCGCAGTTCCAATAACGGCGCGGCGGCCACCAGCAGCGCCAGCACGCCCAGCAGAAGCGACACGGCGGGCCGCTTGCCCACCACCCGGGCAAGCCACGCCCAGCCACCCTCCTCCGGGCCACGGCCGGCGCGGACGAACCGCGGCAGCGGAACGCGGCCGGCATTCACCCGGCGTCCGAGGATGGCCAGCATGGCGGGAAGCACAAGCACGGCCGCGACGATGTTGAACAGGACCACGCTGACGCCGCCCAGCGCGAAGGAATGCGAGATGGGCTGCGGGAACAGGAAGAGTCCGCTTAGTCCGCTGATGACCGTGAAGCCAGAAACCGCGACCGTACGGCCGGCGGTGGCTGTCGTCGCGATCACCGCCGCCTCGACGCTCCCGCCATCACGCTCGAGCTCCTCGCGGAACCTGCTGACGATGAAGAGTCCGTAGTCCACGGCCAGCCCCAACCCTATCAGCACGACGATCTCCAGCGCGAAGATCGAAATATCGGTCATCATGGTGAGCAGGCGCAGCATCACCAGCGATCCGAGGATCGCGAACATGCCGAGAGCGACCGGCATGGCCGCCGCCACCAGCCCCCGGTAGAACAGGATCAACAGGACCAGCAGGATCGGCAACGAGATCACCTGCGCCCCCGCCAAGTTCGCCGACGCTTCGCGCTGCAGCTCGTATACGCTGGTCAGGCCGCCGCCTAGATAAGTCGCGATGCCGTCGCCGGCCTTTATGAGGTGCTGGATTTCGCCGTATGCCTCCATGCGCGCCGATTCGTCCTCGCCGCGCAGCGTGAGCACCGTATAGGTGGCGTTCCGGTCCGGGCTGACGAGTTCGGCGCGCTGCTCGGGCGTCAACCCCGGCGTCCAATAGCTGACGACCGACACGACGTGGGACGGTGGGAGGGCGCCCAGCGCTTGCTGGATGGGCCGGGCAAAGTCTGGGTCGTCCACGGTGCGCCTGCCCGATTCGTCGTCGAAGACCGCAACGACATCCGGATCGCCCGGCCGATGGCCAAAATGCTGCTCCAGCAACTCGTTTGCTCGGCTGACTTCCGCCGCTTCCGGAGCTAAGCCGCCAGTGTTCAGGGCATTGAAGACCCCACTGCCCCAGACGAATGCGAATCCCGCGAAAAGGCCGGCGGCGAGGAGCACGAGCCAGCGGTATTGATACGCGAACAGTCCCAAGCTTGAAAACATGAGTGCCATCCCCGGTCCATGAGGAGCGAGTCGATGCATCTCTTGCGCAATCAGATTCGACTCGCTCGTTGGTTGACGGCGTCAACCTAGAGATCCTGGGTGTACAGTGTCAACCGCACTGCGGAGCAATGAGCTTTTGAGAAGCGGCGCTGTGAGCACGGGAATGGCAACCAAGTTAGAAGCGCCGGCGCTGCCCATAGGTCCGGTCTCGAGGCTGACAGGTCGAGGCGAATGTCCGCTTCAGGGAAGTCGAGAGGGCCCGCAGACGTCCGCAATGGGGGACGAAGCGAACGTTCGACAGCCCTGACGGAAAGCATCCACAGTGGGTCGAACGCGGCTTTCCGAGCCGCTTCCAGGGCGGGACGGCGTTGTAAACGCAATGTTCATTGCGCCGGCTCCCATGTTTCGTTCATGATACGTTCTATGGAGCCCGCACCAGAGGAACTCGACGTCCAGGCCTATTGCCGCAGCCTCGCGCTGCAGCAGGTCCGGATGCTCACGCGTCTGGCCGAGATCGCCATGCAGCTGGCCGAGGCCGAAGGCGCCCGCGCCATCGAAGCGCAGGCCAGGGCCGCCCAGGCCCGCGCCGCCGAGCCCAAGGCCGACGCGGCCGCGGCGGAAGCGGCCAGGGCCGAGGCCCGGGAGGCCGGGCTGGCCTTCAGCCGCTTCTCCAACTCGGTGCAGCGCTCGCTTGCCCAGCGCGCCCGCGCCGCCGACCGGCTCTGCGCCCGCGACAAGGCCGAGGCCCCCGAGCGCGAGGCCGCCCGCAAGGCCCGCCGCGACCATCACCGCCACGAGGTCGAGCACGCCCTGCGCTTCATGATCGGGGACGAATTCCAGGATGAGGCCCGCATCGACGCCCTCGACGCCGAGCTCAAGGAGCGGATCGAGGAGCTCTACGAGGGCGAGGA
>NZ_JBQJIK010000146.1:0-7604 GCF_052078665.1 Inquilinus sp. CA228
ATGGCGCCGCCTCGTCCGCGACTACGAAAAGCGCATCGACGTCTCGCACGCGATGATCCTCGTCGCCATGGGCGGAATTCTCATCCGACGAAACACTCATCCCTGATTTTCAAAACAGACTCTCAGAGGCAAGAGACGTCCCGCCGGTATGGGCAAGTCAGCGCCGGGCGTTCAGCAATTTTTCCTCGACGCCGATGCGGTGGTACAGCAGCAGGGCGTTGGCGAGCGAGAAGGCGATCGCGATCCACCAGGCGCCCAAGGCCAAGGGCAGCACCGCGATCTCCGCCGTCACGATCAGGTAGTTGGGGTGCCGGACCCAGCGATAGGGGCCGCGGCGCACCAGCGGCGCGCCGGGCAGGCTGAGCACCCGCGTGGTCCAGTACGGCCCCAGCGTCGCCACCACCCAGACCCGTGCCGCCTGCAGCAGCAGGAACAGGGCCAGCAGCGGCCAGGACGGGGCGCGGTCGGCCGGGATCAGCAGGAAGACCGCCAGCAGCCAGGCGCCGTGCAGCAGGATGAACAGCGGATAGTGCCCGGCGCCGCTCTCGACCGCGCCGCGGGCGCGCAGGCGCGCCTCGTTGCGGCGGGCATAGGCCAGCTCGGCCAAGCGCTGCGCCGCCACCAGCAGCGCCAGTCCTTGTGCCCAGCCCAGCATCAGCCGCAATCCAGCACGGCGAAGCCGGCGCAGAAGCCGGGGCCCAGCGCGCTCAGCAGCCAGCGCCCGGCCATCTGCCGGCGCTTCTCCGCCAGCACGAACAGCACCGTCACCGCCGACATGTTGCCGTAGCGGCGCAGCACCGACCGTTCGGCCGCCATCGCCGCATCCGGCAGCTCGAAGGCGTCGCGCAGCGCCTCGACCACCTTGGTGCCGCCGGGATGGAACACGAAGCCGGAGAGGTCGCCGAGGCCGAGCCCGTTTCGCTCGAGGAAGGCTTCCGCCGCCGGCCGCAGGTCGCGCCGCACCAGGGCCGGGATGTCGCGCGAGAAGATCACGCCGAGCCCGTCCGCCTCGACCGACCAGCCCATCACGTCCAGCGTGCCGGGCCAGCGATGCTCGCCGGTCGGGCCTAGAGCCGGCGCGCCATCCTCCGGCCGGATCAGCACCGCGGCGGCGCCGTCGCCGAACAGCGCGGTGGCGACGACGTTGCTCTTGGTCAGGTCGCCGCGGCGGAAGGTCGGGCCGCACAGCTCCACCACCAGCAGCAGCACGGTGCCGTTGAGCGCGCGCGACAGCGCCGCGGCGCGGGCGAGGCCCAGCACGCCGCCGGCACAGCCCAGGCCGAACACCGGCAGCCGCACCGTGTCCGGCCGAAACGGCAGCCGCTCCATCAACCGGGCGTCGAGGCTGGGCGTGGCGATGCCGGTCGAGCAGATGGTGACGATGGCGTCGACCTCGCCGGCGCCGATGCCGCCCTCATCCAGGCAGCGCCTTGCCGCGTCCTCCAGCAGGTCGAGCGCCGTGTCCATGAACACGGCGCTGCGGTCGTGCCAGTCATGTGGGGCGAAGTACCAGTCCAGCGGCACGGCGGAGCGGCGGGTGTCGATGCCGGCGGCGTCGTAGATCGGCGCCATGCGCTCGAACAGCTCCGGCCGCGCCGCGAAGACGCGCCGGGCGCCCTCGCGCGCCTCGTCCTGGGTGATCACGTATCGGGGAACGACTGTCGCCAGCCCCGCGAGTCTCGGCATCCGGTACCTCCGCGGGGCCATCCCGCTCAGGGAGGACCAGAACTGGTCCTTCCAGTCTGTTCGGGAAAGAGGCCGTCGCGTTGCGCGCGTAATGCAGGGTCAGGATGCCGCAGGGCCGGTGATCCGCCGCGGCCGCAACGCCGTCGCGGCGATCAGGGCAGCGGCGAGACAGGCCACGGCCGCGCCCGTCGCCAGCGGCGGGAAGCCGGCGGCGGCGTAGCCGATCCCGGCCAGGCCGGTGCCGGTCAGGGTGCCGAGATAGGTGACGGCGCTGTTCAACCCCAGCACGGCGCCACGCGCCTCGGGCTTGGCCCGGGACAGCAGCAGCACCAGGATGTTCAGCCCGAAATGGTTGGCGAAGCCCCACAGCCCGGTCAGGGCGGCGATCGCGGCGAAGCTGTGCGTCGCCGGCAGCATCAGCGCGTAGATTGCCGCCACCGCCAGCAGCACCAGCGGGAACAGCCGGCGCGGCCCCAGCCGGTCGACCAGCCCGTCGCCCAGGCTGGCGGCGCCGAAGCCGATGCCGTAGGTCAGCACGATCAGCCCGGCCTGTCCGGCGCTGAGGCCGAGCTCGGCCCGCACATGGTCGCCGATGAAGGCGTAGACGCCGTAGAAGGCGGCCATGAAGCCGAGGCAGATCGCCAGCAGCGCCGGCACGCCGGGATAGGCGAGGGGGGCGACCAGGGCACCGAGCCCCGGCCTCGTGCTTCGGTTGCGCGATGGCGGCGCCGGCAGCCGGGCGATGCCGAACAGGGCCAGCACGGCCAGGCCGGCCAGCACCAGGAAGACGGCGCGCCAGCCAAGCGTCTCGGCGACCAGGGCGGCGGCCGGCACCCCGGCGACCATCGAGATCGACCAGCCGGTCAGCACCCGGCCCAGCACCCGCGATTCCCGGCCCGGCGGCGCGATGGTGGTGGCCAGGGTGTAGATCGACGGCAGGATGATCCCGGCGCCGAGCCCGGCCAGCGCCTGGGCTGCCGCCAGCATCAGCCAATGCATGGCGAAGGCGGCGAGAAGCGTCGCCGCCGCCAGCCCGATCATGCCGCCGAACAGGGCCCGGCGCGGACCGATGCGGTCGATCTGCGGCGCCAGCAGGAAGGCCGATAGCGCGGTCGCCCCGCCATAGGCGGCGATGGCGCGCGACACGGCCACCGGCGTGGCCGCCATCGCCGTCGCGACGTCGCCCAGGATCGGGCTCAGCACCAGCGAGTTCGAGCCGACCACCGCGATGCCGGCGGTCAGGATCGCTGTCTGCAGCGAGACGGCGCTCTGATGTTGATGACGTTCGGTCATGGGATATAATTGCCGAACCTGGTTCGGTCATGAAGGGCCATTCTCATGGTCATCGAAAATACGAAAACGGTTCGGCGCCGGCCCGCCGAGGCCCCCTCCTTCGACGCCGTCGACCGAAAGCTGTTAGGGCTGCTCGCGACCGATGCGACGCTGAGCTATGCCGAGCTCGGCCGGGCGCTGAACCTGTCGCCGCCGGCGGTGCATGAGCGGGTGAAGCGGCTGAAGCGCGACGGGGTGATCAAGGCCACGGTGGCGGCGCTGGACGGGCGCAAGCTGGGCAAGCCGATCCTGGCCTTCATCCATGTCAACACGACCGGCTGGGGCAAGAGCCAGGAGATGCTGGACCTGGCGCAACTGCCCGATGTGGAGGAGATCCACACCGTCACCGGCGACACCTGCGTCATGCTGAAGGTGCGGACCCAGGACGCCCAGGCGCTGGAGGACCTGCTGCGGGTGATCTACGACATCCCGGGCGTCCAGGGCACGCGCAGCTACATCGTCCTCAGCTCGCATCTGGAGCGTGGGGCGTTGCCGGCCGATTAGGCCGCGGGCGCCGCGTCCATGGTTTGCGCGGGCCGCAGGCGGCATTCGGCCAGGCGGTCCAGCTCGTCCAACGCGGCGGCATGGCGCTGGCCCCAGTCGCACAGGGCGCGCAACACCGGCTCCAGGCTCAGCCCCAGCGCCGTGGCCGAGTAATCCACCCGCGGCGGCACCTGGCGGAAGATCTCGCGGTGGACCAGGCCGTGCTCCTCCATCTCGCGCAGCTGCTGGATCAGCATCTTCTGGCTGATCTCGGGCAGTGACCGCTTGAGCTGCGACAGCCGCCGCGGGCCGTCGAACAGGTGGTAGAGGATGACCGCCTTCCAGCGGCCGCCGACCACCTTGAAGGCGCGCTCCACCGGCAGCACCGGCAGCCGCTTGATCGTCTCGGCCATGGTCACCTTCCGGTCAGTATGGAACGAAAGGGTGTGTAGAACCCTCAAACGGCATACTGGCAAAAGGCGCCTCATGCTGTCCAACCCCAGGTGAGGTCATGAAAGCCGTTCAATTCAGCCGCTTCGGCGGGCCCGAGGTGCTCGCGACCGTCGAGCGGCCGACTCCGAGGCCCGGCCCCGGCGAGGTGCTGGTCCGGGTGCGGGCGGCCGGGGTGAACTATTTCGAGACGCTGCTGCGCCGGAACCTCTACGCCGTGACGCCCGAGCTGCCGATGGTGCCCGGCGTCGAGGTGGCGGGAGAGATCGAGACGGTCGGGCACGGCGTCGACGCCACGCTGCGCGGGGCTCGGGTGGCGGTGCCGATGTTCGCGATCGGCCGTCCTGCCGGCGGCTATGCCGAATACGTCGCCGTCGAGGCCGCTGCCGTCGTGCCATTGCCCGACGGCCTGTCCTTCGAGCAGGCCGCGGCGCTGCTGGTGCAGGGTCTGACGGCGCTGCACCTGGTGCGGCGCAGCCCGCCGCGCGGCCGGACGGTGCTGGTCACCGCCGCGGCCGGCGGCGTCGGGTCGCTGCTGCTGCAGCTGGCCCGGCGCGCCGGCGCGGAGCGGGTGATCGCCGTCGCGGGCGGGCGGGAGAAGCTGGACGTCGCCCGCAGCCTGGGCGCGGATCTCGGCATCGACTATCGCGAGCCCGGCTGGGCCGCCATGGTCCACGAGGCGACCGGCGGCCTCGGGGCTGACATCGTCTACGACACCGTCGGCGGCGCCACGACCAAAGCCTGCCTCGACGCTCTGGCGCCGTACGGCGAGCTGGTGTTCGGCGCGCTGGGCCGGTTCGAGCTCACGGCCGCCGAGCTGGAGGGGATGCTCTTCCGGAACCAGTCGCTGAAGGGCTTCGCCCTGCTGCCGCTGCTGACGGCCGAAGGGCTGCGGGCCGATCTGGCGGAGCTGTTCGCCCTGGCCGCGACCGGAGCGCTGACGGTAAGGCAGGGCGGCCGCTACCGCCTGGACCAAGCCGCCGAGGCGCACCGGGCACTGGAGACCCGCCGGAGCACGGGCAAGGTCGTGCTCATCCCCTAGGAAGGCTCAGCGCTCGCGCCGGTAGTGCAGGATCACGGCGCCGGTGTCGAGGGGCCTGGTCTCGATCAGCTTCAGGTCGATGCGGTCGAAGCCCGGCGCGAACAGCCGCTGGCCGTCGCCGAACAGGGTCGGCGTCACCATCAGCCGGTACTCGTCGAACAGGTCGCGGGCGACGAAGCTCTGGGCGATGCCGGCGCCGCCGAACATGAACAGGTCGCCGCCAGCCTCCGCCTTTAGCCGTGCGACCACGCCCTCCAGGTCGTCGCGCACCACCACGCCGTTCCAGCCGGGATCGCCGGTCAGCGTGGTCGAGAACACGGTCTTGGGCAGCCGGTTCATCACCGAGGCCCAGGGAACGCCGGCGGCCGGGCTGTTCGGATCGGTCGCGGCCGGCTCCCAGAATCCCTTGTTGAACAGGAAGTTGACCCGGCCGTAGAGCAGGTGCCCGGCCCGTTCCAGGGAATAGCCGGACCAGTGCGTCGCCAGGTCGTCGGACCATTGCGGCGGCACGAACTCCCCCTTCGGCCCGGTGATGTAGCCGTCCAGGCTGATGAACATCGACAGGATCGCCTTGCGCATGGGTGTCCTCCTGGATTGTTCGTTAACTGATTTCCTATAGCAACTGGTTGCGCTCTGTGCAATCCGATTGCATATTGCAAGCGGAAAAGGAGCGACTCCGCATGACCAGTGAACCGCGATCCGGCTGTCCGATCAATCTGACCCTCGAGGCCCTGGGCGACCGCTGGAGCCTGCTGGTGATCCGCGACATCATGTTCGGCGACCGCCGGCATTTCCGCGAGCTGCTGACCCAGTCGGAGGAAGGTATCGCCTCCAACATCCTG
The DNA here is from genome assembly GCF_052078665.1 of Inquilinus sp. CA228. Taxonomy (NCBI): domain Bacteria; kingdom Pseudomonadati; phylum Pseudomonadota; class Alphaproteobacteria; order Rhodospirillales; family Rhodospirillaceae; genus Inquilinus; species Inquilinus sp. CA228. The sequence goes on from NZ_JBQJIK010000146.1 coordinate 5,836, forward strand.
GCCGACCGGCTGAAGCGCCTCACCGAGTCCGGCTTCCTGACCCGCACCGACGATGCCAGCCACAAGCAGAAGGCGATCTACAGCCTGACCGACAAGGCAATCCAGCTGGTGCCGCTGCTGGCCCATATGGGCGCCTGGGGCCGCCGCCATATGCCGGCCACCCCCGACCTGTCGATCCGCGCCCAGCTGCTGGAGGAGGGCGGGCCGGCGCTGTGGGAGGAGCTCATGGACGATCTGCGCAGCGCCCATCTCGGCCAGCCGCGCCGGCGCAGCGGCCCGACGGTGGTCGAGCGGTTGCGTGAGGCCTTCCTAGCGGTCCGCGCCGCCGGTTGAGGAAAAATATTCGAGGCCGTGTCGGAACCTCGGCCGGGGGGCCGTCCTTGGGGCATCAAGCGTTCAAACCAGGAGATCCCCCATGACCGCCACCCCCACCTCCGACCGCGAGCTCGTCCTGACCCGCCTGATCGACGCGCCGCGCGAAAAACTGTTCCGCGCCTGGACCGAGCCCGAACTGATGAAGCAGTGGTTCACGCCGCGGCCCTGGACCACCCCGGTGATCGAGGTCGATCTGCGGCCGGGCGGCTCCAACCTGATCGTCATGCGCGGCCCGGACGGCACCGAGTTCCCGAACCGCGGCGTCTATCTCGAGGTCGTCAAGAACGAACGCCTGGTCTTCACCGACGCCTACACCAAGGCCTGGGAGCCGTCGGAGAAGCCGTTCTTCACCGGTATCATCACCTTCGAGGACGAGGGCGGGAAGACCCGCTACACGGCCCGGGCGGTGCACTGGACCGTGGCCGACCGCGAGGCGCATGAGAAGCTGGGCTTCCACGAGGGCTGGGGGCTGTGCGCCGACCAGCTGGCCGAGCTCGCCGCGAAGATCTGAAGAGAACGCAAGGGGGCTGCCGTTACATCACCAGCCCGAAACTCGAACCGTCATGGCGAGCCCCGAAGGGGCGTGGCCATCCAGCGGCACCAGACCCTGGATCGCCACGTCGCTTCGCTCCTCGCGATGACGAAGGGATCAACGTCCGAGGCCGGCTCAGCCGGCCGTGTCCTTGCTGCGATAGTGGTAGCGGTACAGCTCGGTGCGGAAGCCGAGCGACGCGTAGAGGGCCTGGGCCGGTGCGTTGTCGGCCACCACCTGCAGGCAGGCGCCGCCGGCGCCCTGCGTCAGGGCCCAATCCATCAGATGGCCGACGGTCCGCGCGCCGTAGCCGCGCTGGCGATGGTCGGGATGGGTCTCGACGGATTCCAGCACCAGCAGCCGGTCATGCACGACGCCATAGGCCTTCGCCACCACCTGCCCGTCGATCCGGCAGGCGGCGAAGGCCTTGGGCAGGACGATGCTGTCGACCATGCCGCCGAAGATCGGGTCGGCCGGGGCCGACCGCAGGGCGAGCCACTCCTCGTCCGGCCGGTCCGACAGCTCGATCCAGGCGCAGTCCCGCGGCCGGTGGTCGCTGAGATCCGCCAGCAGCGTGGTGGTCTCGCCTTCACCCGCGTAGCCCGCACGCTCCAGCGGTCGGTCCATGCCCGTGGCGATCGAGGGCACCCGGAACCGCGATGGCTGACCGAGGCCGCGATAGATCGCTTCCGCCGTGGCGATGATGCCGCTCGGGTCGCGCGGGCCGCCGCGCAAAGGGTTCACCGAGTTGGTGCGTCGCGTGGCGCCGCCCGAGGCGCGCAGCAGCCAGCCGCCCAGCAGCACCTGCCGCGGCGACGGCCAGGCGTTCTGGCAGGCTTCCTCGACTCTCCAGGCGATTTCG
>NZ_JBQJIK010000147.1:0-7489 GCF_052078665.1 Inquilinus sp. CA228
GGCCAGCGCCGGGTCGGCCAGCCGGCCGCGCAGCGCCTCGACCATGTCCGGCGCCACCCGCAGCGTCGCCGCATGGTCCAGCCGGGACTGGCGCAGCGCGTGGTCGACCGCCTGCAGCAGCAGCTCGCGCCGATCGAAGCGGCCGAGGATGCGCTCGATCGTGTCCTGCACCAGGTCGGCCAGGGTCTGGTCCAGCCCGGCGAGGTAGCGGTCGAGCTGCAGCCCGGTCGTGGCCACCAGCGCCGCGGCCTCCTCGCGGGCGGCGGCCAGCCCCTCGGCATGGCCGCGCTCGCGCTCGGCGGCGAAGGCTGCGTCGGCCTCGGCCCGCTGCCGCCCGGCATGGGCCTCGGCCTCGCCTAGGTACCGGCGCGCATCCCGCCTCTGGCCGAGCGCCTCGGCCTTCAGCACCGGGCCGCCGCGGCGGAAGGCCGGGGCCTCCGCCAGGGGGCGCCACCGCCCGGGAAGCGGCCGCGAACAGGGCCGCGGCGCGCGGCTGCTCGGCCGGCGGCTGCCCGCCCTCGGGCCAGCGCGCCGGAGCCAGCCGCAGACGCAGCCTCTCGCCGACCGCCGGGCCCGCCTTGCCGCACCAGGCCGCGAGGCACAGCAGGCCGGCGCGGTCGATCGCCGTCTCGACCGGCAGCGGGTCCAGCCCGGCCAGCACCGGGGCCGCACCCTTGTGGCCAAGGCCGAAGGCGTAGGAATCGGCGCCGATCAGGCCGGTGACTCGGCGGATCTCGGCGCCGAGGACGATGGTGCGCAGCCGCGCCGCCAGCGCCGCGGCGCCGGCATGGCGGAGGGCGCGGTCGAGATCGGCCGGCGCCAGGCCGGCGATGCGGGCGGCATCGTCCCGCCAGGACGCGGCGTCGCAGGGCGCGAGATCGAGGCGCCGGCGCAGCAGCTCCGACAGGCGCGGCCGGAGCCGCTTGGTGTCGAGCAGCAGCCGGGCCGCCGCCTCCGGCAGGCCGGGGAAGGCCCGGCCGAGCTGCGCCGGATGGGCGTGCAGCGCCACCGCCCGGTCGAAGCGCCGGAGGGCCAGCCGGTCCGCGATCGTGCTGCTCATTCAGCCGCCGCCGGAGTGGTGCCGTCGCGGCGGCGCCAGATCCTCCAGCCGACGGTGCCGGCGGTGGCGACCACGGCCAGGGCGACCAGGGCCAGCAGCCCCTGCAGCCAGGGGGCGCTGGAACGGTGCACCCAGAAGCCGGCGACATTGGTCAGGGGGTCGGTGATCGGCGGCGTCGCCGACTCCGGATCGGTCGGCAGGAACACCACCGAGACGTTCTCGTACAACAGGCCCTTGATGCCGTTCGCCACCAGCATCTTGATTTCGGGCGTCAGCTTCGACAGGTCGACATCGGCGCGGTGGCGGATCACCACCGAGGCGGAGGAGGGGCTGGACGACGCCTTTAGCCCCTCATTGTCCGGCAGCACCACATGGACGCGGGCGGAATAGACCCCGTCGATCTCCGAGATCGTGCTCGACAGCTCCTGGCTCAGCGCATAGATCAGCCGCGCCTGCTCCTCCACCGGCGAGGAGACCAGCCCCTCGCCCTTGAACAGGTCCGGGATCTTGGCGTAGCGCTCGCGCGGATAGCCGTTGCGGCGCAGCAGGTCGACCGCGTCGGCGAAGCGGTCCTCCTCGACCGACACGACCAGGCCGCGGTCCTTGACGACCTCGCGCTCGGCCGGGATGCCCTGGTGCAGCAGGATCGCGACCATCTCATTGGCCTCGCGCTCCTGCAGGCCGCTGTACAGTTCGACCTTGCAGGCGGCGAGCAGCAGCAGCGCGGCGAACGCGAGGGGCTTCAACAATTGCGGTCGACCTTTCTGAGATCCTGTCGGACACCCGCCGCCGGAACGGCAGCCGCAAATCAGCCGCGCAGCAGGGTTTCCGGCACGTTGCCCAACTGCTTGGAGGCGGTGGTGACCAGCGTGGTCCGCAGGACGCCGTTGTTGAACTCCCGCGTCGCCAGCCGCATCTCGCGCATCTCCGCCCGGAAGTCGACCTCCCCGGCCTGTTGCGCCGGCCGCGCCGCGGCGGGGCCCGGCTGCAGGCCCGGCTTGGTCGCGGCGCCCGGGGCCGTCGCCGATGCCTGCAGCGTCGTGGCGGGCTGCGGCTCGGTCAGCTTGCTGCCGAGGGACAACGTGTCCTTGTGGAACTGCTGCAGCGAGTTGAGCAGTTGGTCGCCCATCGCCGCCGGATTCGCCAGCAGCCTGGCTTTCAGGCTCGGCGCGTAGTCGGCGACCGATTTGTGCGCCGGCTGCAGCGGCAGGGCGTAGTCGAAGACGTTGGCCGCCTTCTGATCCAGCGGCAGGGCGACGGGCGTGACCGCGGCCTTGGGTTCGATCAGCGCCGGCGCCTGGAGTACGGAGGGCGAGATGACAACCATGGGATCAGCCTCGGCTCATGAAACGGGTCTGGGCTATGGGACAGCGTCGCGGCCGGGTCATGATCCGGGCTTCCCGGTGCGGCCGCGCACGATCGTGGTCTGGAACTGGAAGGCCTGCTGCAGCGCCTGCATGGTCTCCTTGACCAGGGCGACGTAGCGGGGCGGCCCCGACACCAGCGCGACATTGGCGCTGGCCAGCGGCCGCGGCGGGAAACGGGGGTCGTCGAGCTGCAGGCTGGCCAGCGACGCCTGCAGCTCCTCGAATCGGATCGCGCCGAGGGGCAGCATCTCCGACACCGCCTCCTCGACCGTGGTCACATACAGCACCTGGCCGTCATAGTACCATTGCAGGCCGAAGCTGGCAGCGAGCTGGTCGAGCAGCTTCTGCGGCGTCAGCTCCGGCAGGCGCCCGCGCACCCGGCCGGAGACCTTGTCGCTGACCTTGACCGGGATATCGAGGTTGCTGCCGAAGGCGCCCAGTACGTCGCGCACATCCTGGTCCAGGACGACATAGGGGTAGGGCTTGTCGGGCCAGGGCAGGGCGCGGCGGGCCTGGCCCGCGGCGAGATCAGCCGGGGCGGGCGTCACGACGACGGCCGGGGCAGGAGGGGCGGGCACCGTCACCACGGCCGGGGGGGCGGGCTGCTGCGCCGCCGCCGTTCCGGCCGAAAGGGGAAGCAGGACGGCGACGGCGAGCGCGACGGAGCGCCGACGACACTTGTCGGACAACACTCCTGTCAGCCCTCTGATCCTGATCGCCATCCCCGCCTGCATCAAGACTTCTCGCCGATATGCCCGAGATCGTCAGCCCGTTCTCGTCTTTATACGCTGCATGGCCGGAGGTGCAAAAGCCAATCCAAACACCCGGCTTGATTGAAACGGGCAGCGGGCCGTCCAGACGCCGAGCAGACCTAAACGCTTAGACTGGCAGCAGGGTTCCGGGCTTTTTGTTAAAGTTCTGTTGAACAGGCCTGCAGTCGAAATCCGAATGCACTGAGACATTGAAATGCTTGACCTGACGGCAGTTTGCCGCATAGTCGAGTAGTAGTTTCGAGGGGTGGGGCGGGCCTTGGTGTCGAACCGACGTTCGGGTCGTGTTGGCCAAGGCGGCGGGACTAGGATTGTTGGCCCGGACGCCGGCAGAGGTCGGCGAATCGGTGTGCCAGACCAGCCATAGGGCCCGCACTTCATCCGTGTTTCGGCTTTGTCAATCTTGAGCGTTGCACAAGGAGGAGCATGTTATGGCGTCGACTTCCGGAAGCGATCCGATCGCTGACATGAAGGCCCAGATGGCCGAGATCCGTAAGCAGAACACCCAGGACTCGATCGACACCGCCTGGGAGACCCAGAAGAACCAGAAGCAGGACAAATGGGCCCAGGCGCTGGCGGACGCGGCCCGCAAGGGCTGAGTCCGGAGGTCGCTCCGGTTCCTGAGCTTCATCGCTGTCAGTCTGGCGAGCGCGGCCGGTCCCGGTCGCGCTCGCTTTCGCCACTGATCGAGGCGCCTCGTGGGGTGGGCCATGCTCTCGAAGTTCAAGGCGTTTTTCTCTGACAGTCCTCTCCCGGGGCCGCTCCAGCGGCTCTTCCCGCAGTCGCCCTCGGTCACGCTGTTCGTGCTCGAGGGGCCGAATGCTGGCACTGTCCAGAAGCTGGCGCCGGCCGCCTACCGGGTCGGCAGCGGGCTCGATTCCGACATCGTCCTGGCCGATGAGACCCTGGCCCCGGTCCATGCCCTGATCGACATCGGCCGCCATCGCGTGCGAGTCGAACCCCTGGCCGGCGCCGTCGCCGTGCCGGGACGGGCGGGGACGACGGAGCCCGGCGGGGTTCTGACCTTGCCGCTCCCGGCCGAGTTGACGCTGGGATCCTCGCGCATCGTGCTGCGCAGCCCGGTCGAGGCGACCGTCGGCGGCTCGCGCCTGCGCGCCGCCGCCGTGACCATCGCGCTGCTGGTGATCCTCGGCGGCCTGTCCGGGATCGCGCTGTCGTCCGGCGGTGGCGGCTCCGACGCGCCGGCGGCCGGCCAGGCCGTGGCGCCCGAGGCCGGCAAGCCGGTGGTGCAGACCGCCGCGCTGGCGCCGGTCGTGCCGCGGCAGCAGACCCCGCAGGAGGCGCTGCAGGACCGCATCGACGCGGCGCATCTTGAAGGCGTGTCCCTCTCGGCCAAGGGCAGCCGCATCGTCGCCTCGGGCCGGCTGTCGGCCGCCGACATGGCGCAGTGGCGCGAGCTCCAGGCCTGGTTCGACCGCACCTTCGCCTCCTCGGCCCTGCTGTCGTCGGAGGTGGCGACCGGGGCGGGCAGCGGCGCGCCGGAGATCGTGATCCAGGCGGTCTGGACCGGCGACAACCCCTATCTGATCACCCACACCGGCTCGAAATATTTCGAAGGCGCGGATCTCGGCGGCGGCTGGTCGGTCGACAAGATCCGGGCCGACGCCGTCACCCTGCGCAGCCGGGCTGGGCAGACCTTTGTGATGGCCCTGACCGACCCCGCCAAGCCTTAGGCACGTCGGGGAGGGGGAATCGAGATGACGACGATCCAGTCCCGCACCGAGCCGCTCGACGGCGTCCGGGCCGGCCAGCAGCCGGACGGCGTCGCCGGGCGCCCGGTCAACCCCGCCGGCGCGCCCGTACAACGCCGGGCCGGGTTGGTGCGCGGCCGGCGCGACCGGGCCTCGCGGCTGCGCGAGGAGCTGCTCGACTACATCCGCCCGGCCACGGCCGGAGCGATCCACGCCACCCCCGGCGGCCAGGCTGAGACCCTGGCCGACATCCTGGACCTGCTGCAGGTGGAGGCCGCGGACGACCGGCTGGCCCGCTGGGGCAGCGCCGTGCTGCTGCAGGAGCTGCGCAAGCACGACCTGCTGCGCGCCCGGCTGAACGACCTGATCGGCGGGTGACGCGGATGACGCAAGTCCAGCGCGACACCCTGCACCGCCTCGTCTTCGACTATCTGCGGCACGGCCAGAACCGGCGGGCGCTGGCGCTGGCGATGCTGCTGGCTTCGCGCGACGACGAGGCCGATCCGGCGGCGCTGCGCGCGCTCGCCGTCGCCCTGCTCGCGGTCGGCCGCCCGGCCCAGGCGGTCGAAGTCCTCGACCGGCTCGACCGCGAGGAGCCGCCGGCCGCGGCGCGGCACTTGCTGCGCAGCCGGGCGCTGCACCAGCTCGGCGAGATCGAGGCGGCGCGGCGCGCCTTCCGCGACTATCTCGACGCCCCCGACCGGCGGGTGGCGGCATGACCGCGCGCGGACGCTGGCAATCGGCCCTGGCCGCCGCCGCGGGGCGGCAGGACCTGATGATCGTGGCCCTGCTGGTCGCGACCATCCTGCTGATGATCCTGCCGCTGCCGACGCTGCTGGTCGACGTGCTGATCGCCTGCAACATCACCTTCGCGGTCCTGCTGCTGATGGTGGCGGTCTATCTGCGCAGCCCGCTCGAGCTGTCGGTGCTGCCCTCGGTGATCCTGATCGCCACGGTGTTCCGCCTGGCGCTGTCGATCGGCGTCACCCGCCTGATCCTGATGGACGCCGATGCCGGGGCGATCATCCAGACCTTCGGCGAGTTCGTCATCGGCGGCAGCCTGGCGATCGGCCTGGTGATCTTCCTGATCATCACCGTGGTCCAGTTCGTGGTGGTGGTGAAGGGCGCCGAGCGCGTGGCCGAGGTCGCGGCCCGCTTCACCCTGGACGCCCTGCCCGGCAAGCAGATGAGCATCGACGGCGAGCTGCGCTCCGGCGACATCGACCTGGCCGAGGCGACGCGCCGGCGGCAGACGCTGGAGAAGGAGAGCCAGCTGTTCGGCGCCATGGACGGCGCCATGAAGTTCGTGAAGGGCGATGCCATCGCCGGCCTGCTCATCGTCGCGGTCAACCTGATCGGCGGCCTCGCCGTCGGCATGCTGCAGCACGGCATGTCGCTGGGCCAGGCGATGCATGTCTACTCGCTGCTGACCATCGGCGACGGTCTGGTGTCGCAGATTCCGGCGCTGTTTATCGCCATCACATCCGGCACCATCGTCACCCGGGTCACCACGGCGGACAGCGGCAATCTCGGCGCCGACATCGCCCGCCAGATCGGCTCCAACAACACGGCGCTCTTGATGGCGGCGGGCGTGGTCGTGATGCTCGGCTTCATCCCGGGCTTCCCGACCCTGATCTTCCTGGCCATTGCCGCAACCATGGCCGGAATCGTGCTGCTCCGCCGGCGCCGCGCGCTGCGCGAGGCCGGGGCTACGGCGCAGGAGGAGGCCGTCGCCTCCGAAGCCGCAGCGGCGGACGAGACCGTGACCCTGCATTTCGGCGCCGACCTGGCGGCCGGGCTGGGCCGCGCCAATGCCGAGCGGCTGGCGCGGGACGTGGCGGAGGAGCTGGGGCAGACGCTGGGCGTGCCGTTCCCGGCCGGCCGCGTCGGGCCCGGCCGGGCGTTGCCGGCGGACGGCTTCCGCATCGACATCGACGGGGTTCCGGTCGAGGCCGGGACGGCCCGCCCGGGCCGGATCCTGCTGCGCGACGATCCGATGCATCTCGATCTGCTCGGCCTCACCGCCGAGACCGGCGAAGGCCCCGGCGGCAAGGTCCAGCACTGGATCGACGCCCGGCACGAGCCGGCGCTGGCCGAGGCCGGCATCGGCCATGCCACGGCGGAGGAGATCGTGGCCGGGACGCTGACCCGGGCGCTGCGCCGCTACGCCCCGCATTTCCTCGGCATCCAGGAGACCCAGGCCTTCCTCAAGGGCATCGAGGCGACGCGCGGCGACCTGGTGCGCGAGGCGCAGCGCCATTTGTCGGTCAACCAGGTCGCCGACGTGTTCCGCCGGCTGCTGGAGGAAGGGATCTCGCTGCGCAACCACCGGCTGGTGCTGGAGACGCTGGCCGAGTGGGGCCCGAAGGAGCAGGACGTGATCCTGCTGGCCGAATATGTCCGCGGGGGGCTGAAGCGGCAGATCTGCCACGCTTATGCCGACGAGCGGAAGGTGATCCACGCGCTGATCCTGGACCGCAGCGCCGAGGAGGCGCTGCGCCAGTCGATCCGGCAGACCACGGTCGGTGCCTATCTCGCGCTGCCCGAGGGCCAGGGCCTGGCGCAGGAAGCGGCGAGTGT
>NZ_JBQJIK010000148.1:0-7423 GCF_052078665.1 Inquilinus sp. CA228
CCGGGGCGGCCGCGCAGGGTCGCGCTCTCCCCCGCCGCCACGGTCAGGGCGCCGCCGCCCAGCCCCGGGGCGCCGCCCGCGCCGGCCGCCCGCCCCTCGCGCGCCCGGAGCGCGGTCCCGCCGCCTCCTCGCCGCGCGCGGCGGCGCGGCCCGCCGGGCTGGCCCGGCGCGCCGCCGGCGTGCCGGGGGCGATGTCACGGCCATCGCCCAGCACCGAGATGCGGTCGGCCAGGGCGAAGACCGCGCTCATGTCGTGCTCGACCAGGATCATCGGCAGCGTGCCAGCCAGGCTGCGCAGCAGCTCGACCAGCCGCGCCGTCTCCTCGCGCCCGGTGCCGGCCATCGGCTCGTCCAGCACCAGCAGCTTCGGCTCCAGCGCCAGGGCCATGGCGAGCTCGAGCTGCCGCTTCTCGCCATGGCTCAGCGCCGCCGCCGGCACCTCGGCCCGGCCGCCGAGGCCGGTGCGCTGCAGCAGTGCCCGGGCCGCCGCGTCGATCTCCCGGTCGCGGCCGACCGGCCGGACGAAGCGGAAGCTGGAGCCGCGCCGGCGCTGCACCGCCGTCGCCACGTTCTGCAGCGTGGTGAAGCCGGGTAGCAGCCGGGTGATCTGGAAGGTTCTCGCCAGGCCGCGCTGGGCTCGGCGATGCGTCGGCAGGCGGGTGATGTCCTCGCCGAGGAAGCGGATGGTGCCGGCATCGGGCACCAGGCGGCCGCAGATCTGCTGGATCAGCGTGGTCTTGCCGGCGCCGTTCGGGCCGATCAGGGCGTGGATCTCGCCGAGCCGGACGTCGAAGCCGACGCCGTCGGTGACGGTCAGCGCGCCGAAGCGCTTGCACAGGCCGTCGACGGCCAGCACCGGATCAGTCATGCCGCACCTTCCCCAGCAGGCCGCCCAGCCCGCCGCGCAGGAACAGCACCACCAGGATCAAAAGCGGCCCGAAGATCAGCCGCCAATGTTCGGTGACGCCGGACAGCAGCTCTTCGGCCAGCAGGAAGGCGGCGGCGCCGACGATGGCGCCGTGCAGGCTGCCGATGCCGCCCAGCACCACCATCACGATCAGCTCACCGGAGCGCTGCCAGGACATGTAGGCCGGGCTGACGAACTCCGCCTGGATCGCCAGCAGCGCCCCGGCCAGCGCGGCGATCGCCCCGGCGATGACGGTGGCGGCGAGGCGATAGGCGAAGGGGTCGTAGCCGAGGGCGCGCATCCGCTCCTCATCCTCGCGGCAGCCCGCGCAGCACCCGGCCGAAGCGCGACCGGGTGACGGCGCGGCACAGCGCCCAGGCACCGACCAGCAGGACCAGCACCGCATAGTAGAAGGCTGACCGGTCGTTCAGCCAATTAAAGCCGGCCACCAGCGGCCGCGACCACAGGGTCAGCCCGTCGTCGCCGCCATAGGCGGACAGGCTGGTCATGGTGAAATAGGCCATCTGGCCGAAGGCCAGGGTGATCATGATGTAGTGCACGCCGCGGGTCTTCAGCGAGACCGCGCCGGTCAGCAGCGCGAAGACCGCCGCCGCCAGCATCGCCGCCGGAAGCAGCACCAGCCCCTCCTCCAGCCCCGCATCCATCAGGATGCCGACGGCATAGGCGCCGAGGCCGATGAAGGCGGCATGGCCGAAGGAGACCAGCCCGCCATAGCCGAGGATCAGGTCGAGGCTGACCGCGGCGATGGCGAAGATCATGATCCGGCCGGCGACGGTCAGCGGATAGGTGCCGCCGAGCAGCGGCGCCACCACCGGCACCAGCGCCAGCACGGCGAAGATCAGCAGCGCCGGCCAGACCGAGCGCAGCGCCGAGGGGCCTGGGGTCGCCGCCCCGGTCATGGCGTCACTGGCCATGGGCGGGGAACAGCCCGGCCGGGCGCCAGAACAGGATCACGGCCATCAGCAGGTAGATCAGCATCGAGGCCAGCGCCGGCCCGACCTGGTTGGCCGCGGCGGGCGCCAGCACCAGGCGGAACAGGTCGGTGGCGAAGGACCGGCCGAGCGTGTCGACCAGGCCGACCAGCAGCGACGCCATGAAGGCGCCCTTGATCGAGCCGATGCCGCCGATGACGATGACGACGAAGGCCAGGATCAGGAAGTTGTCGCCCATGTTCGGCTCGACCGCGAAGATCGGCCCGGCCAGGGCGCCGGCGAAGCCCGCCAGCATGGTGCCGACGCCGAACACGATCATGAACAGCCGGCGGATGTTGACGCCCAGCGCCGAGACCATGTCGGCATTGCTGGCCCCGGCCCGGACGCGCATGCCGATCCGGGTGCGCGCGATCAGCAGCCACAGCAGCAGGGCGACGCCGAGCCCGGCCGCCAGCACGGCGAGACGATAGACCGGGTACAGCAGCCCCGGCATCAGCGCGATCGACCCCGACAGCGCCTCCGGCATCGGAATGCTCAGCGGCGACGAGCCCCACAGCGCCCGCACCGCCTCGTTGAAGAACAGGATCAGCCCGAAGGTGGCCAGCACCTGGTCGAGATGGCTGCGGCCGTAGAGGTGCCGGAACACCAGCACCTCGAGCAGCAGGCCGAGCAGCAGCGCCGCCGCCAGCGCCAGCAGCAGGGCGAGCAGGAAGTGTCCGGTCAGCCCGTAGAAGGCGACCGCGAAATAGGCGCCCAGCATGTACTGCACGCCATGCGCCAGGTTGATAAAGTCCATCACCCCGAAGACCAGCGTCAGCCCGGCGGCGATCAGGAACAAGAGCACGCCGAGCTGCAGCCCGTTCAGGGCCTGGACGACCAGGAGGGTGGTGCTCATGGCTTCGCCAGGCGCGGCATGGCCGCGCCGCCCCTCACCCGGTCTCGCTGCGCGAGCCCGACCTCTCCCGCAAGCGGGAGAGGTAAGTATCCATGGAGCCCCTTTTGCCTCTCCCGCGTGGCGGGAGAGGTCGGACGTCCGCCAGGACGTCCGGGTGAGGGTCGGCAGGGTCTCGCCATCACGAACCGGCCTGCTATCCCTGCCTCAATCCATCGAGCACTGGTCGGCGTAGGCGTCGCCGTAATGCGAGAACACGGTCTCGACCCGGCTGGTGACGATCTTGCCGTCGTCGCGCTTCACCACCTCGGTCAGGTAGAAGTCCTGGATCGGGAAGTTGTTCTTGTTCCAGGCGAAGTCGCCGCGGACGCTGGTCCATTTCGCGTCGCGGATCGCGGTCTTCAGCGCCTCCGCGTCGGTCTTGCCGCCGGCCTGGCGGATGGCGGCGTCGATCAGCCTGGCCGCGTCATAGCCGTTGGCGGCGTACAGCGCCGGCGCGTAGCCGTATTCGGTCTCGAAGGCGGCGACGAAGGCCTTGTTGGCGGGGTTGTCGAGGTTCGGCGCCCAGTTCGCCCCGGCGTAGAGACCGAGGGCCGCGTCCTTGGTGGCCGGCAGCGTCGTCTCGTCGACGGTGAAGGCGGACAGGAACGGGATGCGGTCGGCCAGGCCGGCCTGGCGGTACTGCCGCACCAGGTTGACGCCGGAGCCGCCGGGCATGAACGTGAACACCGCCTGCGGCTCGGCTGCAGCGATCTTCGCCAGCTCGGCCGAGAAGTCCTGCTGGTTGACCTGGGTGTAGATCTCCTCGACCACCTCGCCCTTGTAGTGGCGCTTGAAGCCGGCCAACGCGTCCTTGCCGGCCTGGTAGTTCGGGGCGATGAGGGCGACCTTGGCCCAGCCCTTGTCCTGGGCGTATTTGCCCATGACCTCGTGGTTCTGGTCGTTCTGGTAGGAGACCGAGAAGAAATACGGGCTGCAGCCCTTGCCGGCCAGCGGCGACGGCCCGGCATTGGGGCTGATCAGGATCTTCTCGGCGTCGGTCACCGGCTTGGCGATCGCCATCATGACGTTGGAGAAGACGACGCCGACGACGATGTCGACCTGGTCGCTCTCCAGCAGCTTGCGGACCTTGTTGACGGCGATGTCGGGCTTCAGCTCGTCATCCTCGACCACCACCTCGGTCGGCAGGCCGCCGAGCTGCCCGCTCAGCTCCTTGACCCCGAGCTGGAAGCCGTCGCGCATGTGCTGGCCCAGCGCCGCCGGCGGGCCGGAGAGCGTGGCCATGAAGCCGACCTTGAGCTTGCCCTCCTCGGCCTGCGCGCCGAGCGGCAGGGCCGCCGTCATCAGCCCCGTTGTCATAAGGACAGCCGCCAGCAGGGCCGGAACGCGTCTCGCCATGATGCTCTCCCCCGTTTTTCCGCCGCGCCGGCTGTGGCCGCCGATCGCGCCGCCAGTCTTTCACGCGCCTCCGTCGGGCGGAAGCGATTGGACCCATCTAATCACGAAATGCTTTAAGGTTAAAACAGATTCAGGGCCGGGGTTGCGGCTCCGGCGGGCAGGACTATGGTCGGGCCTATGCCGGAATCGAAGACTCACCGCCTCCCCTCCGCGATGCTGCCGGTCGGCGGCATGGTCACGGCCTGGCCGCGGCCCGACGTGCCGGAACCGAAAGATCCGACCCCATGATCGAGTTCACCCTGCGGGCGCTACGGGTCGAGGACTGGTCCGACGTCGCCGAGATGCAGGTCCAGCCCCGCTATCGCTGGGGCACGCTGCGGCTGCCCTTCCAGTCCGGGGAGGAGGTGCGGAAGCGGCTCGAATCGGCGCCGGCGGACGATGTCCACATCGCCGCGGTGGTCGGGGGCCGGGTGGTCGGCCGGGCCCTGCTGCAGCCCGGCAAGGGCCGGCGCGCCCACACCGGCGCCCTGACCATCGGCGTGCATGACGATTTCCACCGCCAGGGCATCGGCACCGGGCTGATGGCGGCGCTGCTCGACACCGCCGACAACTGGCTGAACCTGAAGCGGCTCGAGCTCGGGGTCTGGACCGACAACGTGCCGGCGATCGCCCTGTACGAGAAGTTCGGCTTCGAGATCGAAGGCTGCGAGCGCGCCTATGCCTATCGCGACGGCGCCTATGTCGACAGCTACCTGATGGCGCGACTGCGAAGCCTCTAGCCGAGCACGGCGGCGAGCCGGGCGAAGCCGTCCTCGCCGCCCGGCAGGCCGAAGCGCAGCAGCGTCGGCCGGTCCGGGAACGGCCGGACCAGGATGCCGGCACGGCCGAGACGGTCCCAGAGCCGCGCCGCCTCCGGATGATCCACCAGCCGGAACAGGTCGGTGCCACCGCGATCGGCGAAACCGCGAGCGGTGAGCAGATCGGCGAGCCGGCCGGCAGCGGCCGACAGGCGCGCCCGCGTCTCGTCCTGCCAGCCCCGGTCCGACAAGGCCGTGATGCCGATCTCGATCGCCGGCCCCGGCACCGCCCAGGGGCCGAGCAGCCGCGCCAGCCGGTCGATCTCCGCCGCCGCGCCCAGGGCGAAGCCGAGGCGGATTCCGGCCAGGCCGAAGAATTTACCGAACGATCGGAGAATCAACAGGCCGGGGCGTCCGGCCTCGGGCGCGAGGCTGGCCCGGGGCGTCACCTCGGCAAAGGCCTCGTCGACCACCAGCAGGCCGCCGCGCGCCGCCAGGTCATCGGCCAGAGCCAGCAGGCGTTCGGAGTCGACGATTCGGCCGTCCGGATTGTTCGGGTTGACCAGCACCACGACCTCGGCCGCCGCGGCCTCCTCGAGCGAGTCGACGGTCGCCACCGCCGCGCCCTCGGCGGCCCAGCAGGCGGCGTGCTCGCCATAGGTTGGGCCCAGGATTGCCACCCGGGCGCCGGGGCGTAGCCGCGGCAGCAGTTGGATCAGGATCTGGGTGCCGGGCGCGGCGACGATCGGGGCGTCCACCGGGGCACCGTAACAGGACCGTGCAGTCACCAGCAGCTCGCGCAGCCGGTCGTGCTGCGGCAGCCGGTGCCACGCGGCGGGATCGATCGCCGGGATCGGATAGGGCATCGGGTTGATGCCGGTGGAGAGGTCGAGCCAGCCCTCGGCGGGGCCGCCCCAGCGGGCCTCGGCGGCGGCCAGATCGCCGCCATGCGGAACCATGCTCATACCCGGTCGATCAGGTGGAAGAAGGAGCCGAAGACGGAGCCGGCGCGGCGGCCGAGGCGGCCGAGCGGCGCGCCCTCCGCATCCCAGGCCTCGAACAGCGCGTCGCCCGGTCCTTCGGACAGGATCGAGGCGTAGTGGAACTCGTGGCCGCGCCAGGCTGTGCCGGCGGCGCCGAGCGGCGTCGCGGCGGCCAGCGCGGCACGGCGATAGCCGAGATGCAGCTTGCGCTCGGCGAAGGAGGTCTCGACCGGCAGCAGCCCGGCCATGGCGTGGCGCTGCCCCTCGGCGTCGGTGAGGCCGGTGCCGAGCACCATGTAGCCACCGCATTCGCCGTAGATCGCCCGGCCCTGCCCGGCTGCCGCGCGCAGCCCGTCGAGGAAGCGGCGGCTGCCCGCCAGCCGGCCGGCCCGGAGCTCGGGATAGCCGCCGGGGAGGTAGACCGCGTCGGCGGAGGCGTCCGGAGCCTCGTCGGCCAGCGGCGAGAACGGCAGGATTTCCGCTCCCGCCTCGCGCCAGGCGGCCAGGAGATGCGGGTAGGCGAAGGCAAAGGCCGTGTCCTGCGCCACGGCGATGCGCTGGCCGAGGGGTGGGAGGGCGAATCTATCAACACTCCCCCTCCCCTTGCGGGAGGGGGGAAGGGGGAGGGGTTTGTCGATCGAAGAGCGCAGGCCGTGCCTGTTCTTTCGGCCCGAGCCCCCTCCCCCTACCCCCTCCCGCAAGGGGAGGGGGAGGATTTCTTCCTGTGTCGCGAAACAGACGTGGCGCAGGACCTCCACATCCACCCCGGCCCCGACCGTCTCTCCGGCCGCGGCCAGGAAGACCTCCAGCGCCGCGTGCTCGACGGCCTGGACCAGGCCGAGATGGCGGGACGGCAGCGCCAGGACCGGCAGCCGCGGCACCAGACCGAGCACCGGCAGGCCGGCATGGCCCGCGGCCCGGCGCAGGATCGCCTCGTGCCGGGGGCTGCCGACCCGGTTGAAGATCACCCCGGCGATCCGCACGTCGGCGCGGAAGGCCTTGAAGCCGGCCAGCACCGCGGCGGCGGAAAAACCCTGGCCACCGGAATCCAGCACCAGCACCACCGGCCAGCCGAAGCGGGCGACAAGGTCGGCAGCCGAGCCGTCCCCGGCCGAACCGGGACCGGGTGCGCCGTCGAACAGCCCCATTGCCGCCTCGACGATCAGGAGATCGGCGCCTTCCGCCTGCCGTGCCGCCAGCGCGTCCAGCGTCTCCGGCCGCATCGCCCAGGCGTCGAGGTTGACGCAGGGCCGGCCGCTCGCCGCGGCGTGGAAGGCGGGGTCGATGTAGTCCGGCCCGGACTTGGCCGAGGCCACGGTCACGCCGCAGTCGCGCAGGTGCCGCAGCAGGCCGAGCGTCACCACCGTCTTGCCGCTGCCGGAGGCCGGCGCCGCGATCATCAGGGCGGGCATGGCTAGGGCGCTGCCGTCGGAAGGACCGCGCTCGCCCCCTCACCCGAAATCGCTGCGCGATTTCGACCTCTCCCCAAGGAG
>NZ_JBQJIK010000149.1:0-7193 GCF_052078665.1 Inquilinus sp. CA228
GCTGCTGGCCGGTCTGGCGCCGTCCGGCGACGCCGCCGGGCAATGGCCGGCGCGGCCCTTCGATCTCGGCCGCCTGGCCCGGATCGACGGCAATCTCGACCTCGACGCGGCGGCGGTCTCGCTCGCCGGCTGGACCCTGGACCAGCCGGAGCTGCACGCCCGGCTCGACCAGGGCGGGCTGAATCTCGACCGGCTCTCGGCCGGCGTGGCCGGCGGCCGGCTCGGCCTGAACGGTCGGATCGACTGGGACAATGCCGGCGGGCCGCGCTGGTCCGGCCATGCCGATCTGGTCGACGCCGACCTCGCCGCCATCCTGCTTCTGTCGGCCGGGCCGCAGGGCCTCGCCGGCCGGCTCGATCTCGGCCTCGACGCGACCTCGGCCGGCAACAGCGTCGCCGGCCTGGTCTACGGGCTGGACGGCAAGGGGCTGGTGGCGGTGCGCGATGCCTCGCTGGCCGGCATCGATCTCGCCGCGGCCGGGCGCCTGCTGGCCGATCCGGGGCTGCCGGGCGCCTTCCTCGAAGGCCTGCGCGCCGACTTCGCCGGTGGCAGCACGGCGGTGCCGGCGGTCAACGCCACCTTCGCCATCGCCGACGGCATGGCGACCTCGACCGATCTGCGCCTGGTCACCGACACGGCGCTGGGCACCGGCGGCTTTACCCTCGACCTGCCGCGCTGGCGCCTCGACCTCGGCATCGATGTTGGCTTCCGTGCCCATCCCGACGTGCCGGCGGTGGGTCTGCGCTTCGACGGCACCCCCTCCGCCCCGGTGCGGCGGCTGGAGACCAAGGCGCTGGAGGACTGGGCCGCCGCCCGCGCCGCCGTCCGTCCGACCGGGCCGGCACCGGAAGCGCCGGCCGGACCGGCCCCCGGGGCTCCGGCCGAACCGGCCCCCGAGGTACCGGCGGAGCCGCCCCCGGGGCCATGAGCGAGGGACGTCGTCTTTCGCCGGTGACCTGGAATGGGCTATGCCGCAAAGCAATACATCCGGAACAGGTCGGAAGGCGCGGCAAAGACCTCGCTCACCCTGCCGAACCCGCCGGCGCGCCCGAGTTCGCGCCAAGCTGACTCCGTTTCCGGGAAGTCCGAGTCATGCACATGGGCGGCCATGGCGTCCCACTCGGCGTCAGTATATGCGGTCCAGAATGGCTTCTGTTGGTCCCAACGGCGCAGCCAGCCTTCTCGGTCCTCGCCGTCAGGGCTGGTGTTCTCATAGATGAGAAGGAGCCCGTCCGGGCCGAGGAGGCGGCGAACATCGCGCATGAAGGCGAGCTTCTCCGGGTTTCGGAGATGATGCAGCGAAAGGCCGATCCAGACGACATCTGCGGGATCCGTTCGGAGGGCGATCACCCTCCTGAAATCCCCCTCCTCGAGAGTCGCCGGAAGGGTGAGCGCCTCGCATGCCTGCCGAGCGAACTCCAGCGCCACGACGGACAGGTCGATTCCATGATAATGCGCGGCTTGCGTCCCCTGGAGCGCAGCGACGCTGGCTCGGGCATCGCCGCAAGCGATATCGAGGAAGTCGAATGGGCGGCCGACATCCCCAATCAGCACGTCGTGAAGGCGTGTGTAGACCTCTCGATGGAACAAAAAATTGTTTTCGACCATCTTTTGGTAAATATTCCAGCTTTCCTGGAAAATGGTCACATCGGCCGTTTCAGGAAATAGATAATGGGCATCTTCTCCGTGGGTCGCCATCACTACCGCTCCTGTTCTGGAGTTGGTGCGACGTATCGGCAACAATTGAGGATAACAGTTTCCCGAATCGAAGGGTAGCGAAGCGGCGATCTGGCCGGGCCTTCACCCGCTTCGCCTGCGATCGCCCCCGTTCACTGCCCGATCACGCAGTTGATCCATAGCACCACGGCCTGGGCCTCGGCCGAGGGGTTGGCGAAGCGGTGCGGCCGGCGGCTGGCGAAGCGGAAGCCGTCGCCGGCGGCGAGAATCCAGCTCTCGGCATCGACCGTCAGCGCCATCTCGCCCTCCAGCACCGTGCCGGCCTCCTCGCCGGCATGGGTGTAGAACTCGTCGCCGGTGCTGGCCCCCGGCTCCATCGTCACCAGGAACAGGCTCAAGCCGCCGTCGCCGGCCGGGCTCAGCAGCTGCTTGGAGATGCCGGACCGCCACAGGTTCAGCCCCGGCCGCTCGGCCCGGCGCAGCACCACCGTGCCCTCGGCCGGCGGCGGGCCGAACAGCCCGGCCAGGCCGACGCCCAGCACGTCGCCGAGGGCGGTCAGCACCTTGAGCGACGGCGAGGACAGGCCGCGCTCGACCTGGCTGACGAAGCCGATCGACAGGCCGGACCGGGCCGAGACCGACTCCAGCGACAGGCCCTGGGCATGGCGCAGCGCCCGGATGCGGGCGCCCACGGTCAGGTCGATGCTCATGCGTCTTCCGGTTTCATATAGGTGAAAATCGCTTGCCAAACGCCTCCGATTATGCCGATTTCATAATGGTGAAACCACTCCGGCGTGCGGACCCGATCCGCGGAACCGGCAATCCAGGACAGGGGGCAGGGCGATGCGGATCAGGACGCTCATCCAGGCTGCGGCGGCCATGGCGGCGCTCGCGGCGGCGACTCCGGCTTCGGCGGAGGTGCTGAGGGTCGGGTCGACCCCGACCGGCGTGCCCTTCACCTTCCTCGACACCAAGTCGAACACCATCCAGGGCATCATGGTCGACCTGATCACCGCGGTCGGCCAGGAGGCCGGCTTCGAGGTGCAGATCGAGCCGATGGCGTTCTCGACCCTGATCGCCTCGCTGACCTCGGGCAAGATCGACCTGATCGCGGCGGCGATGTTCATCAGCCCGAAGCGGCAGGAGGTGATCGACTTCTCCGCCCCGATCTACACCTATGGCGAAGGGCTGATCGTCCCCAAGGACGACACCAGTGATTACGCCACGCTGGCCGACCTGCAGGGGCTGACGGTCGGGGCGCAGGTCGGCACCACCTTCGTCGACGCGCTGCAGGCCAGCGGCCTGTTCGCCGAGATCAAGGCCTACGACACCATCCCCGACATCCTGCGCGACGTGAATGCCGGGCGGATCGCGGCCGGCTTCGCCGACTATCCGATCCTGGCCTACAACCTGAAGGACGGCGCCATCCCCGGCGTCCGCCTGGTCGAGAGCTACAAGCCGACATCGATCGGGTCGGTCGGCATCGGCCTGCGCAAGGGTGACCAGGCGCTGCGCGACAAGGTCGACGCGGCCTTGGCCAAGCTCAAGGCCGACGGCAGCATCGACCGCATCCTCGGCAAATGGGGGGTGAAGCCGCAGGGCGCCTCCTGAGCCTAGCGATGCAGAGCTTCCTCAGAGACGCCGCCGAGTTCCTGCCGATCCTGCTGCAGGGCGTCGGGCTGACCCTGCTGGTCACCGCCGGCGCGCTGGTGCTGTCGACCGTGCTCGGCCTGGTCTGGGCCATCCTGCGGGTCTCCGGCATCGGCCTGCTGTCGGGGCTCAGCGCCACCCTGGTCAATGTGATCCGCGGCGTCCCGATCATCGTCCAGCTGTTCTACCTGTACTTCGTGATGCCGGACCTCGGCGTGTCGCTGACCGCGCTGCAGGCCGCGATCATCGGCCTCGGCGTCGCCTATTCGG
This sequence comes from Inquilinus sp. CA228, assembly GCF_052078665.1. Lineage (NCBI taxonomy): Bacteria > Pseudomonadati > Pseudomonadota > Alphaproteobacteria > Rhodospirillales > Rhodospirillaceae > Inquilinus > Inquilinus sp. CA228. The sequence goes on from NZ_JBQJIK010000149.1 coordinate 3,598, forward strand.
CCTATCAGGCGGAGAATTTCCGCGCCGGCATCCAGGCGATCGACAAGGGCCAGATCGAGGCGGCGCAGTCGATCGGCATGGGCTGGTGGCTGACCATGCGCCGGGTGATCCTGCCGCAGGCGGTGCGCATCGTGCTGCCGCCTTACGGCAACATCATGATCATGCTGCTGAAGGACTCGTCGCAGGCCTCGACCATCACGGTCGCGGAGCTGGCGCTGCAGGGCAAGCTGATCGCCTCGGCCTCGTTCAAGAACACCAGCGTCTTCACCCTGGTGGCGCTGATGTACCTGGCGATGAGCATCCCGCTGATCCTGCTGGTGCGTCACTTCGAGAAGAAGGCGGGCAAGCCGTGATCGAGCTCAAGGGCGTCCGCAAGCGGTTCGGCACGGTCGAGGTGCTGAAGGGCATCGACGCGCATGTGGCCAAGGGCGAGGTGGTCTGCATCATCGGCCCCTCCGGCTCCGGCAAGTCGACCATCCTGCGCTGCATCAACGGGCTCGAGGCCTATGAGGCCGGCGAGATCCTGGTCGACGGAAGGCGGGTCGACCGCGCCGCCCGGTCGATCGTCGAGATCCGCGGCCGCGTCGCGATGGTGTTCCAGCGCTTCAACCTGTTCCCGCACCGCTCGGTGCTGGAGAACGTGATCGAAGGCCCGGTCTTCGTGAAGCGGCAGCCGCGGGCCGCGGCGGCGGAGCGCGGCCGCGCCCTGCTGGCCCGGGTCGGCCTCGCCGACAAGGCCGAGGCCAGGCCGTCCCAGCTCTCCGGCGGGCAGCAGCAGCGCGTCGCCATCGCCCGGGCCCTGGCGATGCAACCGCAGGCGATCCTGTTCGACGAGCCGACCTCGGCCCTCGACCCCGAGCTGGTCGGCGAGGTGCTGGCGGTGATGCGCGGCCTGGCCGAGGACGGCATGACCATGGTCGTGGTCACGCATGAGATGGGCTTCGCCCGCGAGGTCGCCGACCGGGTGCTGTTCATCGATGGCGGCGTGATCGTCGAGCAGGGGCCGGCCAAATCGGTGCTGACCGAACCGAGCCATCCCCGCACCCAGGATTTCCTGCGCCGGGTGCTCCACCCGCTCTGACATCGAGGCGAGACGTGGCCGATTACTTTCCGCTCGAACCCTCGCTCTGGGCCGCCACCGCGGCGCCCGCGCCCGAGACGCCGCCGCTCGCCGACTCGACTGCCGCGGACGTCGCCATCATCGGCGGCGGCTATGCCGGGTTGTCGGCGGCGCTGCACCTGGCCGAGCGCGGCGTGAAGCCGGTCCTGCTGGAGGCGAAGCAGATCGGCTTCGGCGGCTCCGGCCGCAACGGCGGCCAGGTCATCCCCGGGCTGAAGCATGACCCGGACGCGCTGGTCGCCATATTCGGGGCCGAGCGGGGCGGCCGGCTGGCCGAGTTCGGCGGCGGCACCGCCGACTTGGTGTTCGACCTGATCGAGCGCCATGGCATGCAGGTGCCGTATCGGCGCGCCGGCTGGATCCAGGGCGCGCATTCGCCGGAGGGCCTGGCCGAGGCCGAGGCGCGGGCGGCGCAATGGGCCAAGCGCGGGGCGCCGGTGCGGCCGCTGGACAAGGCCGCGATCGGGCAGGCGTTGGGCACCGACCGCTATCTCGGCGGCTGGCTGGACGAGCGCGGCGGCGGCATCCAGCCGCTCGACTACGCCCGCGGCCTGGCCCGGGCGGCGCTGCAGGCCGGCGCGGTGATCCACACCGGCACGCCGGTCACCGCGCTCGACCGGGCACAGGGGCGCTGGCGGCTCAGCACGGCCGGCGGCGCGACCGTGACCGCGGACCGGATCCTGCTCTGCACCAACGGCTACACCAAGGGGCTGTGGCCGCGGCTGGAGCAGACCATCATCGCCGCCAACTCCTTCCAGGTGGCGACCCGGCCGCTGACCGACCGCGAGCGCGAGTCGGTGCTGCCCGGCGGGCAGGTCAGCTCCGACACCCGCAAGTTGCTGCTGTATTTCCGGCTCGACCATCAGGGCCGGCTGCTGATGGGCGGCCGCGGCCCGTTCCGCGAGCCGAAGGGCGCGTCCGACTGGGCGCATCTGGAGCGCGTCGTCGGCAAGCTGTTCCCGCAACTCTCCGGCATCGCCTTCGAGCATCGTTGGTGCGGCCGGGTCGCGGTCACCCGGGACTACTTGCCGCATCTGCACGAGCCGGCGCCGGGCCTCCTGGTCGACATCGGCTGCCAGGGCCGCGGCGTCGGGCTGCAGACGGCGATAGGCCGGGCGATGGCACAATACATCGCCTCTGGCGATGCTGGCGCCCTGCCGCTGCCGCCGGTGCCGATCCAGCCCTTGCCGCTGCACGCCCTGCACCGGCTCTACGTCTCCGCCGTCATCACCTGGTACCGGATGAACGACGGCGGACTCTAGCCTGCGAAGTGGCTGCCCGGCAGGCCGCGGCCGGCGTCCTTGATCTCGAACAGCCCGCCGGCCAGCGGGTGCTGGCGCAGCGCCGCCTCCGACATCCCGGTCCGGGCGGTGGTGACGTAGAGTGTGGTCAGGCCGGGGCCGCCGAAGGCGCAGCTGGTGACATGCGGCGCCGGGATGGCCACGGCGCGGTCCAGCGTGCCGTCCGGGCGGAAGCGGCTGACCCGCGACCCGCCCCAATGCGCCACCCAGAGATGGCCGTCGCGGTCCACCGTCATGCCGTCCGGCACCCCGTCGTCATCGGCGAAGATCACGAAGGGCCGGCGGTTGGCGATGGCGCCGCTGGCGAGGTCGAGGTCATAGGCATACACCACCCGGCGCTCCGAATCCGCCTCGTACAGGAGGCGGCCATCGGGCGAGAAGGCGGGGCCGTTGGTGACGATGTAGCCGTCATCCATGCGGTGCCAGCGATGGTCGGGGTCCAGCCGATAGAAGGCGCCGGTCGGCTCGGTGCAGCCGAACTCCACGGTCCCGGCCCAGAGCCGGCCGGCGGGGTCGACCTTGCCGTCGTTGAAGCGGTTGCCGGGACGGTCGGGCTCGGGGTTGCCGATCGGCGTCACCCTTCCCTCGGGCAGGTCGATCAGGTGGAAGCCGCTGCGCAGCCCGGCCACCAGCCCGCCGCGGCGGCGCGGCGCGATGAAGCCGATCGGCTCCGGCATCGGCCACTCCGCCTGCGCCCCGGTCGCCGGGTCGTAGCGCAGGATGCGCGGCTGCAGGATGTCGACCCAGTACAGCGCCTGCTCCTCGGCCAGCCACAGCGCCCCTTCGCCCAGCGTCGCCCCGGCCGCCCAGATGCAGACCGCGTCCTGACCCATCGCCTTGCCTTCCCGTTCCGCGGTGGGCCGAATCGCCCGGCCGCTTTATGCCAAAGAATTGGAGCGCGATCGCGCTCCAGGGCGCGATTGTGGTCAGAAATGCCCCGGGGTCCAGTCCGGCGTCTCGGCCCCGGCCGCCTGGCGCAGCGCCTCCAGCAGCGTCGGCGAGGGCCGGCTGGTGACCCGCAGCTTCTGCTGCCGCTGGAAGGCGGCGATGGCGTTGCGGGTCTGGCGGTTCAGCCGGCCGTCCACCGGGCCGGCATTGTAGTTCATCATCGTCAGCAGCTGCTGGATCTCCCTCCACTGCGCATCGCCGGCCGGCTGGCCCGCCGACCGCGGCCC
>NZ_JBQJIK010000015.1:0-108099 GCF_052078665.1 Inquilinus sp. CA228
GGCCGTCGGCAAGTTCAAGCGCTTCAAGCGCATCGCCCTACGCTGCGAGAAGACCAAACGAAACTTCGCCTCCTTCGTTGCTCTCACCGCTGCCTTCATCTTGGTCAAATCCGTCCACAGAACCTAGTCTTGCCAGAAGGGCTTGGCGACCTCCGCCTCGACCTGCCGTCGCGTCAGACCGATATCGGCGATCAGATGGGGATTGGCCGTCGACATTTGCGCAAGTTTCCGGCGAAGGCGGATCCGCTCCCGCCAGGTCGCGATCATGCTTCGCAGGGTCGCCAGGCTGAGGTGCCGGCGCGACACGTCCGCCGGCGCCGCAGGCGTTCCCGGCCACGCTGCCCGATGCGGGACCGACCCGAGGATATCGTTCATGGCAGCCTCCATAGGGACTGAAACAGGATGGAGTCTGCTGGAGACGAACGGCGTCGTCCTTAAGCTCTCCCAAATCGTTTCCAAAAACTTCCGAACGGCCTAAGGATGCGCCGCATGCAGGGATCGCGCTTTGCCTTTGGCCCGTTCGTGCTTGATTCAGCTGCGGGAACGCTCCTTCGGAACGATGTCCCCGTCGCCGTTGGCTATCGCGGACTGAAGCTGCTCGCGGCGCTCGTCGGGCGGCCCGGCGAAATCCTGGCCAAGGCCGAGCTGATGGATGCGGCGTGGCCGGGCATGGCGGTCGAGGAGGGCAACCTCACCGTCCAGATCGCGCGGCTGCGGAAGCTGCTGGGTCCGGCCGCCGACGGCGGTGACTGGATCACCACGGTTCCGCGCGTCGGCTACCGCTTCACGGGGGCCGTCGAACAGCTCGGGGACGCGAGGCGAAACCCTTTGCCGCTGCCCGGCAAGCCATCGATCGCCGTGCTGCCCTTCGTTAATGTCGGCAACGATCCCGAGCAGGACTCCTTCGCGGATGGGTTGACCGAAGACCTGATCACCGACCTGTCCAGGACCTCCGGCCTGTTCGTCATCGCCCGCAACTCGGCCTTTGCCTACAAGGGAAAGGCGATGGACGTGCGCGGGATCGCACAGGATCTCGGCGTGCGCTACCTGCTGGAGGGCAGCGCAAGGCGCGCCGCGGGGCGCGTGCGCATCAACGCGCAGCTGGTCGACGCGGTGAGCGGCGATCATCTCTGGGCGGAACGCTTCGACCGCAGCCTGGACGATATCTTCGCCGTCCAGGACGAGGTCACCGGCAAGATCGTGGAGGCGTTGCTCGGCCGGCTGCGCGCGCCGCCGCCGCGCCATCGGCCCAGCAATCTCGAGGCCTACGATCTCTGCGTGCGGGCGCGCAGGCTGATGGATGATTCGCCGCAGACGGCGCGGGAAGCGCATCTGATGCTGACGCGCGCGGTCTCGCTCGATCCGGGATACGCCGAGCCTTATCGCTGGCTTGCCATGAACCACTGGATGGGATGGGTGCATTCCGGCGGACCAACGGAATCGTCCCGCAGCGTTGCTTTGGAACTGGCGCGCAAGGCGGTCGCGATCGACCCCAACGACGCCGGCTGCCGCTGGGTCCTGGCTTACCTGCTGGCCTATGACCGCAGCTTCGCCGAGGCGGATGCGGAATTCGCCAAGGCGATCGAGCTCGACCCGAACGAGGCCGATGCCTGGGCGGCATTGTCCGACATCGCGGTCCTGGCCGGGCGGGTCGAGGAGGGCCTCGAGCACATTCGCAAGGCGTTCCGGCTGAACCCGTTTCCGGCAAGCTGGTACTATCTGGCGCTCGGCCAGGCGCAATATGCGGCCGGCGAATACGAAGCCGCTGTCGAGACGCTGCGCCGGGACGAGACGTATCGGACAAGCTCACGCCGTTTCCTGGCGGCAAGCCTTGCCCAGCTGGGCCGGCTCGACGAGGCGCGCGCGGAGGTCGAACTGTTCCTTGTCGGCAACCCGGATTTCACGACCCGCCACTGGGCCGAGAGGGAGCCGTTCCGCGACGCCGCGACGCTTGAGCATTTCGTTGATGGCTACCGCAAGGCCGGTCTTCCGGAGTGACGCGCCGGCGCGACCCTCGCCCGGGGCGATCGATCGTTCAGTGCTGGTGAGCCAAGGCCTGCCGCAGCAGATGCACGGCATCCAGGATGTCGGCCCGGATCGCGACCTCGAGCGCATCCTGGTCGCGTCGCCTGATCGCCTCGAGGGCCATCTTGTGCTTGTCCACGATTTCCGACGTCTCGCTCATGTCGTAGACGCTGCGCATGAACGGGCCGAACTGCATCCAGACGCTTTCGAGCAGCGGGACGAAGACCTGCGAGCCGCCCGCGCGATAGAGTTCGAAGTGAAACCGGTAGTTCTCCATCATGTAGGCGTCGGCGTTGCCCGAGCCGTAGTTTGAATTCATGCTGTCGTCGAACGCTTCCATCCTGGCGAGACGGTCGGCATCGACATGGGGAAGCGCCCAGCGGGCACAGGGCGGTTCGAGCTGAAGCCGGGCCTGCATCAGCTCCTCGAATCGCTGCCGTGTCAGGTCCGGGACGCTGACACGGCCATTGCGCCTGACCTCGAGGGCCCGTTCGCCCGCGAGCCGATTGATGGCTTCGCGGACCGGCATGAGTCCGACGGCGAGGCTGGCCGCGATGCCGCGCAGGCTGACGCCGGTGCCGGGCTTGAACCGGCCGGCGATCAACTGCTCGCGGAGCGTCTGGTAGACCTGCTGCTGCTGCGTCGCGAGATCCCGCATAGGCCATGCACCGTCGATGTTCAGGTCACTTGAGCAGGCAGTTGGACGGCAAACCAGTGCCAATTGCAGCGGCAGCAACCTGCGGTGGATGCCGTTCTAGCGCGCCGTGCCGCAGTACCGGGCCATGAACAGGGCGAAGGCCTCGACCCCGGCCAGGTACTCGGCCACCGGCACCCGCTCCTGGAAGGTGTGGCAGTTCGAGATGTCGCCGGGGGCGCAGTAGACGGTCGGGATGCCCAACTGGTTCGCGGTGAAGGACCCCTCGGACCAGAACGGCGCGCCCTCGATCGCGCCGCGGTCCGGCATCGCCGCCCGCACCGCCTCCTGCAGCAGCATGACCGGCGCCGCCGCCGGGTCGGTCTCGAACGGCATGCCGCCGACCGGGTGGTCACGGCCGGCCGGGAAGGCGATCTCGACCGTCACCTCGGGGTCGGTCACAGCGTTGCGGATCACGGCGTCCAGCTCGCCCCTGGCCCGGTCGAGATCCTCGCCCGGACGCAGCTTGCGGATCAGGCTCAGGCTGCAGCGCTCCGGCACCGCGATGTAGCCGCCGGCCTCGATGCCGGTGACCAGCAGGAAGCCGCGCCCGACCAGCTCGTGCGCGCCGCGGCCCTCGAGGTCGGCCGAATGGCGCCACAGGGCCGACAGGATGGCATGGCCGGCCTTCAGCGCGTCGACCCCCTTCTCCGGCATGCCGAAATAGGCGGACCGGCCGGTGACCGCGATCTCGGCGATGAAGAAGCCGATCTGGGCCGGGAACACGGCCAGCCGGGTCGGCTCGACATAGATCGCGAAATCGGCATTCGGGATCTCGCCGCGCTGGATCTTCGGCACCACCGTCTTGATTCCGGCCGAGACGCCCATGCCCGGCTCGCCGCTCTCCTCATCGGCGATGAAGACGAAGACGACGTCACCGTCCAGCGCGCAGCCGGCGCGGTCCAACGTGGCCAGCGCCGACAGGCCGGTGCAGATCCCCGCCTTCAGGTCGCCCGAGCCGCGGCCCCAGACCTCGCCGTCGACGATCGCGGCGGAGAACGGGTCTTGCCGTGCGTCGCCAGCCCAATGCTCCTCCCAGCCGCGGACATGCACGGTGTCGAGATGGCCCAGCACCATCAGCCGCGGGCCGGTGCCCTTGCCCTTGCGCACGCCCCAGACCACCGGGCGGCCGGGCAGGCAGTCCTCGACCGTGACGCCGTCGCAGCCCAGCCGCCGCAGCTCCTCCGCCACCAGGGCGCCGAACGCCGCCTCGGTGCCGGTGACGCTGGGCGTACGGATGGCGCGCTGCAGCAGGCCGACCGCCGCGTCGGCATCGATCGCGTCGCGGATGCGGGTGTGGAGGTCGTCGGTCATCAGGTGAACGCCGCCTCGCGGCCCTCCGGGGTCCAGATGCCGCGGACCTGCGGGGTGCCGCTGTGGATGCCCTCGACCGGCACGATGTAGGCGCGGCGGACGAAGGCCTGGGCGCGGAAGCCGTAGATCACGGTGTCGCCGACCCGCACGGTCTGGCCGGACTCGGGGTGCAGCTTGCCGTAATAGTCGATCATCGCCGGCGCCGGGATGGTCGCCGGCACCGCCTGGCGCAGCGCCGCATCGGCGTCGCCGCCGACCAGGGCCTTGACCGGATAGTCCTTGAACACCGGATCGACATAGAGGCCGCCGCCGAAGCAGAAGGGCGTGCCCTGGTGGATGTGCGAGATCTCGCTGAGATACAGCATCGCCGGATTCTCCGGCAGGTCGCGGATCGCATGCAGCGGCGTGGTGCCGGTCAGGGCGTGGCCCGGCTCGACCTGGGTCGCGCCGGCCTCGGCCAGCACCTGCATCACGGCGGCGGAGTTGGTGCCGGGGGTGTTGACCACCAGGTCGCGGCGCCCGGTCGCCGTCAGCCGCCGGGCCGTGGCCTCCAGCGTGCGCAAGTTCGGGGTCGGCGTCACCGCGCCGGTGGCCTCGTCGAACAGCAGCGCCGGGAAGCTGGTGATGCCGGCGAAGCGGCCGCCCGTCCGCTCGTCCAGCAGGTCGGCCACGCGCTCGATCTCCTCCGCCGCGAAGCCGCCCTCATGCCCGTCATAGAACCGGTCGCCCTGGGCGAAGATGCGAGCGACCAGGTTCTGCACATGGCCCTCCGCCGCGGCGGCATCGGCCGCCTCCGCCGCCTTCTCGGCGTTGAACACGGTCCAGATCTCCGGCCGCATCCGGGCACCCTCGCGCGCCTCGCCGCGCGGCACCTGCGACAGGTGGCCGAGATGGCCGAGCCTGTGGCCGGCGCGATGGATCGGCCGGGCGCAGGCCATGTCGACGGCGACGAAGCGGTCGATGCCGCCGGCCCGGATGGCGTCCAGCGCCGGCGGGTTGCGGCCGAACTGTTTGGTCATGGCGTAGACGGTCAGCCCCAGCTCCTTGGCCGTCGACGCCAGCGCCGCCGCGTTGGCGCGCATGGTGTCGAGGTCGAGCAGATAGGAATTGGCCGGCACCGCGCCGGACTGGTGCAGCGTCACCGCGGCCTCGACGAAGGCGCGGTTCTTGGCGATCAGGGCGTTGAGAAACATCGGCGGGATCCCGGTCAGGCGGCGGCGCGGACGGCGCCGGTGATGAGGTCGACGAGGTCGCGGGCGGTGACGTCGGGGATGCGGACATCCCCGGCCTTGCGGCCGTGGCGCAGCACCACGGCGCGGTCGCAGGTCTCGATCACATGCTGCATGTTGTGGCTGATCAGCAGCACGGCGACGCCCTGTGATTTCAACGTCAGGATCAGCTCGTTGACATGCTTGGACTGCTCGACCCCCAGCGCCGCGGTCGGCTCGTCCAGGATCACGATGTGCTCGCCCCAGCCGACGGCGCGGCCGATGGCGACCGCCTGGCGCTGGCCGCCGGACAGCCGCTCGATCGGCACGCCGGACGGCGGCACGCGGACCTTCAACTGCTCCAGGATCCGCGTCGCCTCCGACGCCATCGCCCGCTTGTCGAGCCAGCCGAGCGTGCGTAGCAGCGGGTTGCGGTGGAAGATCTCGCGGTGCAGGAACAGGTTGGCGGCGACATCCATCTTGCCGACCAGGGCCAGGCCCTGATGCACCGTCTCGATGCCGCAGTCGCGGGCGTCCTGCGGCGTGGCGATCTGCACCTCCTTGCCGTCGACCCGGATGGTGCCGGCGGTGGCGCGGTACAGGCCGCTGATGCAGCGGGTCAGCGTGGTCTTGCCGGCGCCGTTGTCGCCGAGCAGGGCCAGCACCTCGCCGCGCCGGACCGCCAGGTCGACGCCGGACAGCGCCTCGACCGGGCCGAAATGCTTCGACAGGCCCTGGACCTCGAGCACCGGGAGTTCATCGGTGGTCATTGCCGGGTCTCCCGCAGGCTGATGGCGACGGCCAGGATCAGGATCACGCCGCGCGCGATCATCTGGTCGGACACGCTGAACCCCATCAGGATCAGCCCGTTGTTGAGCACGCCGAGCAGCCAGGACCCGACCACGGCGCCGATCACCGATCCCTTGCCGCCGAACAGGCTGGTGCCGCCGATCACCACCGCGGCGATCACCGTCAGCACATCGGTCTCGCCCAGCGTGTAGCGGGCGCCGTGCAGCCGCCCGGCATACAGCATCCCGGCCAGGGCCGCGGCCATGCCGGTGACGACGAAGACGCCGATGGTCACCCGCATGGTGCTGATGCCGGCGGCCCGCGCCGCCTGCACCTCGCCGCCGGTGGCCAGCACCCGGCGGCCATAGGCGGTGTTGTTCAGCGCCAGATGGCCGATCACCAGCGCCGCCAGGGTCCAGACGAACAGCACCGAGACCGGGCCGATGTCGCCGGAGCCGAAGACGAAGGTGTAGGGGTCGCTGGTGATCGGCACCGATTCCAGATTGGTCAGCACCCGGGCGACGCCGGTGATGATGCCCATGGTGCCCAGCGTGACCAAGAGCGCCGGGATGCGCAGCGTCACGGTCAGCAGGCCGTTGACCAGCCCGACCAGGGCGCCGGTCAGCAGGCCGGCGGGGATCGCCAGGGCCAGCCCGGCCTCGCGCATCACCACGGCGGTGACCAGCGCGGCCAGGGCCACGGTGGCGCCGACCGACAGGTCGATCTGGCCGGCGCACAGGGCGAAGGTCATGCCCACCGCCATGATCGTCACCGGCGTGGTCTGCCGGATGATCGTCATCATGTTCCCGGGCGTCAGGAAGCCCCGGTCGGACAGGGCGATCGCGAAGAAGGCGAGGATCGCCACGAAGCCGATATAGACGACGAAGGCGCTGAGCTGCCCGCCCCGGAACAGCCTGGCGACGGCGGTGGACATGGGAACTCCTGTGCTCCTGTGCGCGAGAGGGCAGGGGGCTATTGCAGCGCCGCCTTGACGGCGTCGGGCAGCGGCTTGTGCAGCGACTGCTCCCAGCCCTGGGCCAGGTTGGCCTTGGTCACGGCGACGAGGCCGACGGTGTTGAAGGCCGGCGCCTGCTTCTTCAGCAGGCCGTAGCCGGCCAGCGTCGCCATCGCCTGGCCGATCTCGTAGGGCTGGTCGGCGACGGTGCCGGCCATCGACCCGCCCTTGGCCATGTCCAGCGCATTGGTGGCGCCGAGGTCGTGGGTCACCACCTTCACATCAGTGCGCCCCGCCGCCCGCAGCGCCTCGACCACGCCTTCGGCCGCCACATCCCAGGCGACGTAGATGCCCTTGATCTCCGGATGCTGCTGGATCATCGCCGAGGCGATGTCGAAGGTCTGCGGCTCGGCCGTGAAGCCCTTGGCGTCGACGATCACCAGCCCGGGATACTTCTGCTCCAGCGTTGCCCGGAAGGCGTTGTCGCGGCCGTTGGTGATGAAGTATTTGGCGTCGTGATAGATGAAGCCGACCGCGCCCTTGCCGCCCAGCGCATCGTTCATCAGCCCGGCCGCGGCCGTGCCCATCCCGGCGATGTCGTCGGTGACGATACCGACATAGTCCTTGCCGGCGGCGAAGCCCTGCACCGGGTTGCTCAGCAGCACGGTGGTGACGCCCTTGGCCACCGCCGGCTTCAGCGCCGCGGCGCCCTGCACCGGGTCGAGGATCAGGGTCAGGATCACGTCGGGGCTCAGCGCCATCGCGGTCTCGATGTCGTTGGCCTGCTTCGCCGGGTCGTATTGCGCGTCGGCGGTGGCGACGACCTCGATCCCCAGCTCGGCGAAGCGCGCCTTGGCGCCGGCGGTGACCGCGTTCACCCAGTCGCCGCCGCCATGCCACAGCAGCGCCGCCTTGTGCCCGCCGGATTTCAGCGTGCCGATCTCGGCGTCGCTCAGGCTCAGATCCTTGGCCGGGGACGGCGCGCTGCCGTCCGGGCCGGGCAGGGGCGCCGACAGGTCCAGCGCCAGCTTGTCCTTGTAGAAGGGCTCTTCCGCCAGGCCGGTGGCGGCAGGGGCGAAGGCGGCCAGCAGGGCCGCCAGGGCCAGGGTGCGTCTCATCATGCTCTCTCCCCGTTTCTTGTCCCGGTCTCGACCGCTGCGGCGCCCGGAAAGGGGCCGGCGATCCGATCGGGTCGCCCCAACAATGCGCGATCGGCGCCGGGTCGTCAATTAGGCTATCAATTTGACTTATAAATTTTCAAAGCCTAGTTTCCACAGGCATAGAGGGGACCGCCATGCTGCTGAAGGCGACCAATATCGAGCAGGCCAAGCTGATCAACCTGTGGGTCGTGTTCGATGCGGTGCGCCTGCACGGGCCGCTGTCCCGCGCCGACATCGCCCGGTTGACCGGCCTGTCGAAGCAGACCGTCTCCAACCTCGCCGACGAGCTCTATGAGGCCGGGCTGCTGCGGCCGGAGGGGCGCAAGGTCGCCGGCGTCGGCAAGCCGTCGATCCAGCTGGCGATCAACCCGGAGGGCGGCTGCACCATCGGCCTGCAACTCGACCGCGGCCGGGTGGTGGCGGTGGTCGCCGACCTGGCCGGCCAGGTGCGCCGGCGGGCGGTGCAGCCGATCGACACGCCCGGCCCGGACCAGGCGGTGGCGCGGCTGAAGCAGCAGATCGAGGCCATCATCGCCGAGTCCGGCATCGTCCGCGACCGGCTGCTCGGCATCGGGCTGGTGATGCCGGGGCCGTTCGAGGTCGAGGGGCTGGGGCCGACCAGCCTGCCCGGCTGGGACGGGCTGACCATCGCCGCCGACCTGGAGGCCGCGATCGGCCTGCCGGTGTCGCTGGAGAACGACGCCACCGCCGCGGCCAGCGCCGAATGGCTGTACGGCGCGGCGCGGTCGCTCTCGACCTTCGTCTACGTCTTCCTCGGCATCGGCCTCGGCGCCGGCATGATGATCGACGGCCGGCCGTTCTCCGGCGCCGCCGGCAATGCCGGTGAGTTCGGCCATGTCATCGTGCATCCCGGCGGCCTGCCGTGCGAGTGCGGCAACCGCGGCTGCCTCGAGGCCTATCTGTCGCTCAACGCCGCCTTCCGCGACCTGGCGGCGCAGGGGCTGTCGCTGGATTCGATCGAGGCGTTCGAGCGCGAGATCGGGCCGGACGACCCGCGCCTCGACGGCTGGCTCGACGCCGCCATCGAGCCGTTCCGGATCGGCCTCAACATGCTGGAGAACATCTTCGATCCGGAGGCGATCCTGCTCGGCGGCGACGCGCCGGACTGGCTGCTGGAGCGGTTGGCCGAGCGGGTGCAGCCGCTGTACCGCTCGCTCGGCTCGGGCCGGCGTCGGCGCTGGCCACGGCTGATGCGGGCGACGCTGGGCCGCGACGCCGCCGCCCGCGGCGCCGCCGTGCTGCCGCTGTTCCGCACCCTGAACCCGAGCTATGTCCCGCTCAGCGCCCCTGAGAAGCCCGTAGCGCTGCGCCCCCGGATCAGCACCGCCCTGTCGTAGCCTTCAGAACGCCGCCGCGCCGACCGCGAGCTCGGGGTAGAGCCCGTCGAGCGCCCCGATATCCGACCGGGTCTGGGCGATGATCCAGTCGCGGATCTCGGCCACGGCCGTGCGCATCGGCCGGGCCCGCGAATGCACCAGCTGGCACAGCCGGCCGGTGCGCATCAGGCTGCCGGCGGCGGGCACCAGCGCCCCGGTGCCGAGCCAGTGCGACGACACCGTCACCCAGCCCAGCGCGATGCCCTGGCCCAGCAGCGCCGCCTGCACCACGATGGCGTAGTCGGAGAAGCTCAGCGTGCTCCGCGGCCCGGCGCGGTCGTCGCGAAGATCCTCGAACGCATCCGGCCAGGCGGGGTCGGAACCGGCGAGGTTGATGATGGTGTTGCCGTCGCCCGTCGCCCTCTGCCGCTCGCGATAGGCCGGGCTGCAGATCGGCAGCATGATCTCGCGCATCACCAGCGCCGTCTCGTGGCCCGCATCGCCGCCGTCGACGAAGCGCATGCCGAGATCGACGTCGTCGACCGGCCCGTGCAGCGGCCCGGCGATCAGCTGGAAGCGCAGATCGACCGACGGGAACTCCTTCTGCAGCCGGTTGATCCGCGGCATCAGCCAATGGGTGGTGAAGGCGGTGGACAGCGACAGCGTCACCGTCTCGGTGCCGGTGCGCCGGGCCTCGATCTCGCGGATCGCGGCCTCGATGCCGCGGAACCCTTCGGCGACGCGGCGGTACAGCGACCGGCCGTCCTCGGTCAGCACGATGCCGGCGGCGGAGCGGTCGAACAGCCGCACGCCGAGATGGCTTTCCAGCCGGCCGAGCATCCGGCTGACCGCCGGCTGGGTGACGTTCAGCTCCGCCGCCGCCCGGGTGAAGCTGCCGCAGCGCGCCGCGGCCTCGAACACGAAGAGGGCGTTCGACGAGGGCAGCATCCGGCGCAGCTGGGTCATGATCTGAGTTTATGGGTCCGCCAAGTTTTTCGCAATTGCCTCGGCCGGGGTCGTTTGCTGTGATCTACATACGACACAAGGATCCCGTGACGCGATCGCCCGCCTGGCGGAGAACGACGCGCCGGATCCGGTGACGGCCGCTCATGCCGCCATGGCATGCGCGGCACTCAGGGACAGGGCTCACGACCATGACGCAGCTCGGCAGCACGGGCGTCTCGATCCGTTCCGTCAGCAAGCACTACGACGCCTTCCGCGCCCTCGACGATGTCAGCCTGACGATCGCGCCGGGCGAGTTCGTCTCGCTGCTCGGCCCCTCCGGCTCGGGCAAGACCACGCTGCTCAGCATCCTCGGCGGCTTCATCCAGCCCACCGCCGGGTCGGTCCGGTTCGGCGAGCGCGATGTCACCTTCACCCCGCCGCACAAGCGCGACATCGGCATCGTGTTCCAGAGCTACGCCCTGTTCCCGCACATGACGGTGGGCGAGAACGTCGCCTTCCCGCTGCGGGCGCGGCGCCTGCCGAAATCCGGCTGGGCCGGCAAGGTGGCCGGGGCGCTGGCGATGGTCGAACTGTCCGGCTACGAGAACCGCCGCATCTCGCAGCTTTCGGGCGGCCAGCGCCAGCGCGTGGCCCTGGCTCGCGCCATCGTGTTCGAGCCGCGGCTGATCCTGATGGACGAGCCGCTCTCCGCCCTCGACAAGCAGCTGCGCGACGCCATGCAGATCGAACTGCGCCACCTGCACCGGCGGCTCGGGGCGACCATCGTCTATGTCACCCACGACCAGCGCGAGGCGCTGACGATGAGCGACCGGGTCGCCATCCTGCGCGACGGGCGGCTGGTGCAGATCGACACGCCGGAGCGGCTGCACGACCACCCGGCCGACAGCTTCGTCGCCAGCTTCATCGGCGAGGCGGCGCTGCTGCCGGTGACCCGCGCCGGGCCCGATCGGGTGGCGCTTGGCGGCGCCGTGCTACGCTCCGGCCGGCCGATCCCGCAGGATAGCGAGCTGCTGCTGGCGGTGCAGACCGAGAAGCTGCTGATCGATGCCGGCGATGGCGGCGACGGCGCCAACCGGCTGTCCGGCCGGGTGTCGGAGATCATCTATCAGGGCGAGAGCCTGAAGGTGTTCCTGACCCTCGACGACGGCACCGTGCTCAGCCTGCGCCAGCCGAGCCATCACGCGGCGCGCGGCAGCGTCCCGCCGGTCGGCGGCCGGATCGCCGTCACCCTGCATCCCGAAGACACCATCATCGTGCCGCGCGCCGCCTGAGCCCGCGCCATTCCTCCCGATTCACAACCCGAGAAGCAGACATGTCGTTCAGCGCCTTCAAAGTCCTCACCTTCGACGTCGTCGGCACCCTGATCGACTTCGAGACCGGCATCCTCGACTCCGTCCGGCGGATCGGCGGCCGCGCCGCGCAGGGGCTGAGCGACGACCGGATCTTCGAGGCCTACAAGCGCGGCCGCGACGCCCACCCGTACCGGTCGAGCGAGGCGATGTTCCATGTCTACAAGTCGCTGGCGGGCGAGCTGGAGCTGCCGGCCGACGACCTGGCGGCCGGGGCGTTCCAGCTCGACGTGCTGCGCTGGCCGGCCTTCGCCGATTCCGCCGAGGCGCTGCGCCGCCTGCGCCGCCGCTTCCGGCTGGTGGCGATGACCAATGCCGACCGCACCGCCTTCTCCAGCTACGCCAACACGCTGGGCCAGCCCTTCGACGACAGCGTCACCGCCGACGAGACCGGCACCGCCAAGCCCGACCCGAACTTCTTCTCCTTCAACCGCGGCCGGCAATCGGCCTTCGGCTATAAATTCGGCGAGATCCTGCATGTGGCGCAGAGCCAGCACCACGACATCGGCATCGCCCGCAAGCTCGGCTACAAGACCTGCTGGATCGAGCGCCGGCAGGGGCAGCAGGGTTTTGGCGGCACGCCGGCGGTGGTGACGCTGACCACGCCCGACCTCCACTTCTCGACGCTGAAGCAGCTCGCCGACGCCGTCGAGGCGGCCGAGCAGCAGGCCGCCTGACCGGACCGCGCCATGATGGCCCTGCATTCCCCGAAGCCCGGCGTCAATTCGCTGTGGGCCGCGACGGCAGGCCCGGCGCCGCGACTGTCGGCGCTGGACGGTGACGCCGCGGCGGATGTGGTCATCATCGGCGCCGGCTACACCGGCCTGTCGGCGGCACGCCACATCGCCGCCGCCGGGCTCGACCCGCTGGTGCTCGACGCCAATGCGGTCGGGTGGGGGGCCAGCGGCCGCAACGGCGGCTTCGTCACGCCGAAATTCCGCCTGTCCCTGCCGGCGATCGCCGCGGCCCATGGCCGGGACATGGCGCGGCGGATGTACGAGCTGGGCCATGAGGCGGTCGACGCCGTCGAGGCGCTGGTCGAGGAGTTCGGCATCGACAGCGCCGGCTTCGCCCGGGTCGGGCTGGTCAAGGCGGCGCACACCGAGCGGGCGCTGGCCGCGGTCGCCGCCGAGGCCGAGTGGATGAAGGCCGAGATGGGCGACGGCCATATCAGCCTGCTGTCGCGCGACGAGGTGCGGGCGGAGCTCGGCTCGGACGGCTTCGTCGGCGGCGCGCTGACCCGGGGGCCCGGCTGCATCCACCCGCTGAACTATGCGCGCGGGCTGGCCGCCGGCCTGTCGGCGCGCGGCATCCGCATCCATGAGGCCAGCCCGGCCGTGGCAATCCGGCGCGAGCCGGGGGCGGTGGTGGTGGAGACGCCGCGGGGCCGGATGCGCGCCGCCCAGGCGATCATCGCCACCAACGCCTATTCCGATCTGACCGGCGCGACGCGGGCGATGCAGCGGACGCTGGTGCCGTTCCGCAGCGCCATCCTGGCGACCGCGCCGCTGCCGCCGGACCTCGCCGCCCGGCTGCTGCCGACGCGCCGGATCTGCAGCGAGACGCGGCGGATGATGCGCTGGTTCCGGATCGTCGACGGCCGCTTCGTGTTCGGCGGCCGCGGCGCCTTCGGCAAGACGGATTCGCCCGCGGCCTTCGCCGCGCTGCGGCGCGCCATGGTGGCGCTGTTCCCGATGCTCGCCGATGTCCCGGTCGAATTCAGCTGGTCCGGCCTGGTCGCCATGACCTTGGATTCGGTGCCGCATGTCGGCCGGCGCGACGACGGGGTGCTGTTCGCCCTCGGCTACAACGGCGCCGGCGTCGCCATGGCCAGCCTGATGGGCCGCTACCTCGCCGCCTTCGTGCGCGGCGAGACGCCGGATGTCGGGCTGCTCGACGCCAGGCGGCTGGCGCCAGTGCCGTTCTATCCGCTGCGAGAGCCGGCGGTCCGCGCCGTCGCCGGCTGGTACCAGATGCTCGACGCCGTCGGGCTTTAGAACGCCGGGTATCCGGCCAACGAAACAGGGAGACAGGACCATGAGATCCAGGCTTCACCTCCTCGCCGCTCTCTCCGCCCTCGGCGCGCTGGCCTCGGGCGCCGCCGGCGCCGAGCAGATCACCTTCGTGTCGCAGGGCGGTGCCTATCAGGAGGCGCAGACCAAGGCCATCCTCGACCCGGCCGCAGCCCTGCTCGGCATCACCATCAACCAGGACAGCGCGCCGGACGCCTGGCCGGTGATCAAGACCCAGACCACCACCGGGAAGCCGATCTGGGACGTGGTCGACACGCCGACCAAGGACTGCGTCCGCGGTGGCCAGCAGGGCATGATCGAGAAGTTGGATTTCGCCAGGATCCCGAACGCCGCCGGCCTGCCGGACGACTACAAGACGCCGTATTCGGTGGCCTATGAGTTCTATTCCAGCGTCCTGGCCTACAACACCGAGAAGTACGGCGACAACCCGCCCAAGACCTGGGCCGATTTCTGGGATGTGAAGAAGTTCCCCGGCACCCGGGCGCTGCGCAACTATCCGTTGGCGACGCTCGAGGCGGCGCTGCTGGCCGATGGCGTGGCGCCGGACAAGATCTATCCGCTGGATGTCGACCGCGCCTTCCGCAAGCTGGAGGAGATCAAGCCGAACATCGCCGTCTGGTGGACCTCGGGCGCCCAGTCCGCCCAGCTGCTGGCCGATGGCGAGGCCGACATGATCATGGCCTGGAACGGCCGCGTCTCCGCCGTGGCGAAGGAGGGCGCCCCGGTCGGCTTCACCTACAACCAGGGCATGCTGCAATACACCTCGCTGTGCATCCTCAAGGGCGCGCCGAACCTCGACACCGCGGTCAAGTTCGTCAACGCGGCGATCGCGCCGGACATCCAGGCCAATTTCCCGGCCTATATCGACTACGGCCCGGCCAATCCGGAGGCCTACAAGACCGGCAAGATCTCGCCCGAGCGCGCGGCGGAGATGCCGAGCTCCCCGGACAACGCCGCGAAGCAGGTGCTGGTGTCCACCGAGTGGTGGAGCTCCCCGGCCGGCGAGGAGGTGCTGAAGCGCTGGGCCTCCTTCATCCAGCAGTAACCCCGAGCGGTTGAAGCAGGGTCATCCATGTCCGTGACCATCAGTCCTTCGGTGTCGCAGCCGACCATCGGTCCGTCGGTGTCGCAGGAGCGTCGCGAGCAGCGGCTGACGCTCCTGCTGCTGGCGCCCGCTTTGTCGGTGATCGTCTGCCTGCTGATCGTGCCGCTCGGCTGGCTGGCCTGGCAGTCGATCCGCCAGGACGGCGGGTTCACCCTGGTCAACTACCAGCGGTTCCTGACCGACGACGCCACCTGGATGTCGTTCCTGCAGACCTTCCGCATCGCCTTCACCGTCACCCTGGCGACGCTGCTGCTGGGCTATCCGGTCGCCTATGTCGCGGCGGCCGTGCCGCCGGGCTGGCGGGTGGTGATCCTGGCCCTGGTGGTGCTGCCGTTCTGGACCAGCGTGCTGGTGCGCTCCTACGCCTGGCTGATCCTGCTGCAGCGGCGCGGCATCATCAATTCGGCGCTGACCGATCTCGGCCTGATCGACAGCCCCCTGCTGCTCGTCAACAACGAGCTCGGGACGGTGATCGCGACGATCCACATCCTGCTGCCCTTCATGGTGCTGCCGCTCTATGCGGCGATGCAGAAGATCCCGCGCGAGCTGACCATGGCCGGGGCCAGCCTGGGCGGGTCGCCGGCCTTCGTCTTCCTGCGCGTGTTCCTGCCGCTGTCGCTGCCGGGCGTGATCGCCGGGGCGGTGCTGGTCTTCGCCCTGACGCTCGGCTTCTACATCACGCCGGAGCTGCTGGGCGGCGGCCGGACCTACATGGTGTCGATGCTCGTCTCCCGGAACATCGAGGTCTACAACGAGTGGGGCGCGGCCTCGTCGATCAGCGTCGTCCTGCTGGCCTGCGTGTTCCTGATCTTCCGGGTCGCCAGCCTGTTCATCCCGTTCGAACGGATCATGGGGGCGAGGTGACCATGAACATCACCCGCTTCTGCCTGTACGGCTTCGTCGCGCTGGTCCTGGTCTGGCTGGTGGTGCCGATCATCATCGTCGTGCCGATGTCCTTCTCCGGCGCGCGGTTCCTGTCCTTCCCGCCGCCCTCCTGGTCGCTGCGCTGGTATGAGTCCTATCTCGGCAACCCGGCCTGGATGCAGGCGACGAAAATCAGCCTGATCGTCGCCGGGTCGAGCGCGGTCCTCGCCACCATCATGGGAACCGCGGCGGCCTATGCGCTGAACCTCACCCAGTCCAAGCTGCTGCGCGGCCTGCAGGTGGTGCTGCTGCTGCCGCTGGTGGTGCCGATCGTGATCACGGCGGTCGGCATCTTCCTGGTCTATGCCCAGGTCGGGCTGCTGGCGACCATGACCGGGCTGATCCTGGCCAATGTCATGCTCGGGCTGCCCTATGTGGTGACCTCGGTGCTGGTCAGCCTGCGCAAATTCGACCCGGCGCAGGAGATGGCGGCGCTCAGCCTCGGCATGAACCGGTTCCGCACCTTCTTCGCCGTGACCCTGCCGCAGATCCGCTCCGGCGTGGTCTCCGGCCTGCTCTTCGCCTTCATCTCGGCGCTGGACGAGACGGTCGTCGCCCTGTTCGTGTCCGGCGGCCAGTACCAGACCCTGACCAAGCGCATGTTCACCTCGCTGCGCGACGAGATCGACCCGACCATCGCCGCCATCAGCACGCTGCTGACTGCCGTCTCCCTGGTCATCGTCGTGGCGGCCTCGCTCAGCGCCTGGAACGCCGAGCGAAGGCGGGCCGCTGCCGGATGAGGGCGGACTGCCTGATCCTGGGCGGCGGCTCCGCCGGCTGCGTCCTGGCCGCGCGGCTGTCGGAGGATCGCTCCGTCATCCTGGTGGAGGCGGGGCGGGACATCTCCGCGGACAATGCCCCGGCCGAGATTCTCAGCCGCTATCCCGGCCGGGCCTATCTCGACAGCTCGAACCTCTGGGCCTCGCTGACGGCGCTGATGGGCTACGGCCGGTCGAATACGGCGCCGCGCAGCCTGCGCCGCTACGAGCAGGCGAAGCTGCTCGGCGGCGGCTCCGCCATCAACGCGCTGATGGCCAATCGCGGCTCCCCCGCGGACTACGCCGAGTGGGAGGCGCTGGGCGCCGCCGGCTGGGGCTGGGACGACTGCCTGCCGGTTTTCCGCCGGATCGAGGCCGACCGTGATTTCAGCGGCCCGCTGCATGGGTCGGACGGGCCGCTCACCATCCGGCGCATCGCCGACGACCGGATCTCGCCCTTCGTGCGCCGGGTGATGCAGACGCTGGAGCGGCGCGGCCACCCGATCCGGGCGGACCAGAACGGGCCCTGGGAGGACGGCGCCTATCGCGGCGCCATCGCGGTCAGCGACCGCGGCCAACGCCTGCCGACCTCGATCGCCTATCTGACGCCCGAGGTCCGAAGCCGGCCCAACCTGACGATCCTGACCGGCTGCCGCGCCGACCGGCTGCTGTTCGACGGCCGTCGCGTGATCGGGGCGGAGATCGTGGGCGCGGACGGCC
Organism: Inquilinus sp. CA228; assembly: GCF_052078665.1. NCBI lineage: Bacteria > Pseudomonadati > Pseudomonadota > Alphaproteobacteria > Rhodospirillales > Rhodospirillaceae > Inquilinus > Inquilinus sp. CA228. Next base: position 17,338 of record NZ_JBQJIK010000015.1, read on the forward strand.
GGCCGCAGGTGATCAGCGCCGGCGAGATCATCGTCGCGGCCGGCGCCATCCACAGCCCGGCGCTGCTGCTGCGCTCCGGCATCGGTCCCGCTGCCGACCTCCAGCCGCTCGGCATCCCGGTGGTCGCGAACCTTCCCGGCGTCGGCCGCAACCTGATGGAGCATCCCTCCATCGCCGTGGCCGCCACCCTGCCGCCGGCGATGCGGGTGCGGGACCGCGGCGAGCATCACGAGCAGGCGATCTGGCGGTTCTCCTCGGGGCTGGACGGCCTCCCGCAGGGCGACATGCACGCCGCCATCCTGTCGCGCTCCGGCTGGCATTCGGTCGGGCTGCGGATGGGCAGCCTGTTCTTCTGGGTCAACAAATCCTGCTCGCGCGGCGTCCTGACCCTGGCCTCGGCCGACCCGGCCGCGGAGCCGCATGTCGATTTCCGCATGCTCAGCGACCGTCGCGACCTCGACCGGCTGAAGACGGCGCTGCGGATGGGGGCGGCGGTGCTGCTGGACCCGCATATGGACGGGCATCGCGGGCCGGTCTTCCCCTCCAGCTATTCGCCCCGCGTGGCCCGGATCGCCGGGCCCGGCGCCTGGAACGCGCTGCAGCGCGGCGCCCTGTCCGCGCTGCTCGACCTGGCCGGGCCGATGCGATCGGCACTGGTGCATGCCGCCATCACCCTGGGGACGACGCTGGACGGCCTGCTGCGCGACGACGACGCGCTGACCGATTTCGTGCGCCGGCATGTCGGCGGCACCTGGCATCCGTCGGGCACCTGCCGGATGGGGCAGGAACGCGATCCGGCGGCCGTCACCTCGCCGCAGGGCAAGGTCCATGGCATCGACGGTCTCCGCGTCGCCGACGCCTCGCTGATGCCGTCGATCCCCTGCGCCAACACCAACATCCCGACCATCATGATCGCCGAGCGGATCGCCGATTTCATCCGGTCCGGCCGGTAGTGCGCCGGGCCGGGCAGGGGAGCTCATCCGCCGGGAGCTGAGCCGGATTGCGCGCTACCGGTGCGCGGACAGGACGGCGTCCCGCGACAGGTATCCGATCCGCGAACCGTCGGCGGCCTTGACGTCGAGGCCGGGAAGATCGCTGGCCAGAATGAGAGCCAGGGCATAGTGGAGGCTGGCGGTGGGGGCGACGGAATTGCCGGACTCCTGCGCCGCCGGCGGTGCCATGGCGCCGGCGACCTCGATCAGGCTCAGCCGCTTGATCGCCCGGTCGGGGCCGAGGAAGCTCTCGACGAAATCATCGGCGGGGCGGGCCAGGATCGCCGCCGGCGTATCATATTGCAGCAGCCGGCCGTCGCGCATGATCGCGATCCGGTCGCCCATCTTGATGGCCTCGTCGAGATCATGGGTGACGATGACCACCGTCTTGCTGACCTTTCGTAGGATCTGCCGGAACTCGTCCTGCAGCCTGACGCGGGTGATCGGATCGATCGCGCCGAACGGCTCGTCCATCAGCATGATGGCGGGATCGGCGGCCAGCGCGCGGGCAAAGCCGACGCGCTGGCGCTGCCCGCCGGAAAGCTCGTGCGGCAGGCGGCTGCGCATGATCGCGGGGTCGAGGCCGACGAGATCGAGCAGCTCGTCGATGCGCCGGTCGGTCTTCGGCCGGTCCCAGCCCAGCAGCCGCGGCACCGTCGCGATGTTCCGGGCGATCGTCATATGCGGGAACAGCCCGACCTGCTGGATGACGTAGCCGATGCTGCGCCGCAGCTCCTTCGGGTCGGTCCGGGCGATATCGCGGCCGTTCACCAGCACGCGGCCGGACGTCGGCGTCTCGAGCCGGTTGATCATCCGCATCGTCGTCGTCTTGCCGCAGCCGGACGGGCCGATCAACGCGACCGTGGTGCCGGCCTCGATCTCCAGATCGAGCGTGTCGACGGCGTGCCGGCCGCCGCCCTCATAGGTCTTGGTGACGTGATCCAGTCGTATCATCGGCGCCTTCCGAAGGATCGTTCCAGCCAGCCGAACAGCAGCTCGGCCAGGATGGCGAGCAGGGCGATGGGCAAGGCGCCGATCAGCAGCCGCGGCATGTTCATGATGGCGATGCCGGCGTTGATGAAGTCGCCGAGGCCGCCGCCGCCGATGAACGACGCCAGCGCCGCGCCGCCGATGACCTGGATGGCGCTGGTCCGGACCCCCGCCAGGATCGAGGGCACGGCCAGCGGCAGCTCGATCTGCCAGAGGATGTCGCGCCGCCCCATGCCCATGCCGTGGGCGGCATCGAGCAAAGCGGGGTCGATCTCGCGGATGCCGATGATGGTGTTGAGGAGCAGCGGCGGGACCGCCAGCACGATGAGCGCGACGACCGAGGGCAGCAGGCCGATGCCGAGGAACGGCATGGCCGCCGACAGGATCGCGAGGCTCGGGATCGATCGCAGCGACCCGGCGACATTGACCGCGACGAAGGCGGCGCGGGGCGCCCTGGCGACGAGGATGCCGAGCGGTATGGCGATGACCAGCGCGATCCCGAGCGAGATCGCGCACATCAGCAGATGGCGGTTGAAGGCGCCGAAGAACACGCCCGGGTTGGCCGTGATCCAGTGGAAGGCGTCGACCAGGATCATGCCGCCGGCCTGCCGCTGCGGCGGCGCAGGATCTTCTCGAGCGACGCGAACAGATAATCCGTGGATAGCGCCAGGGCCGAGGTCAGGAGGCCGCCGGCGATGATCTTTTCCGGAAACCGCTGGTCGATGCCTTCGAAGATGATGACGCCGAGGCCGCCGGCATTGATGTAGGCGGCCACGGTGGCGATGCCGATGACCGTGACCGCGGCGATGCGGATGCCGCCGACGATGAAAGGCATGGCCAGCGGCAGCTCGACCTCCCAGATGCGGCGGGTGGCGCCGTATCCCATGCCGTGCGCGGCATCGAGCACGTCGCGGGGCACCGCCTGGAAGCCGAGCCCGATGTTGCGGATCAGGATCATCAGCGAATAGGCGGCGAGGCCGGTGATGGCCGGCTCCGCGCCGATCCCCATGACCGGGATGAACAGGGCGAACAGCGCCAGGCTCGGGATCGCGAACAAGACGCCGGTCACGATGACGATCGCGCTGAACGTCCTCGGCCGGCGGGCGGCCCAGATGCCGACGATCAGCGAGATGACCAGCGCGATCCCGACCGATGAGAAGACCAGGGCGAGATGCTCGAGCAGGGCCTCGAGAAGCCGGTCGATGTTCTTCGGCACCCACTTCATCGGGCGGCGTCTTTCACCATGATGCCGCCAGCAGCCGGTCGGAGTCCTGCGCCCGTTCCGGCAGGGAATCGTATGCCGCGACATCCGGCGCCGCGAAGTGCGAGAGGCCGAGCGACGCCAGGATGCTTTGCCCCTGAGCGTCGTGATGCGCCCGAAGCAGGGTGTTCCTGAGCGCCGAAACCATCTCGGCCGGCTGCCGGCGGGAGGCGACGAGCAGGGGCACGGGCGTCGCCGCAGTCGTCGCGATGATCCGCAGCGGCGCCAGGGCCTCCGGCTGATGCATCTCCAGCAGCTGCCAGGCATAGGCGTCGATCGCGCCGACATCGATCCTGCCGGTCGCGATCGCATCGACGACGCCGTTCGGATTGAGCAGCGGGCCGACGGCCGTCACGGCCGTCTTCGGCCGCGGCAGGCCGGCGAGGAAGGCCCGCGGCGCGTGATAGCCCGACTGGGAATCGCGCACCGTCCAGCCCCAGCGCAGCGCCGGGAGATCGGCGGGATCGAAGGCCGCATCCCTGGCGCCGACGATATGGCTCGCATAGGCCGGCCGGTCCTTCGCCCATGCGGCGGTCGACACCGGCGCCGCCAGGGCGATCGGCTGCTCATCGGCCGGGAGCCGGGAGAAGGGGTAGCCGCACATGAAGGCCGCGCCCAGATCCGGCCGGGCCCAGAGCTCCGACAGGGGGGCGGGAGCGGCATGGGCGATGACTTCGAGCCGGATGCCGGACTCCTCGGACAGCCAGGCGAACAGGCCGTCCCAGAGCCCGCGGACCTTCGGGCCGACATTGTACATCCGGGAGCAGGCGATGAGCGGAGCGGCGGTCGCCATGGCCGGTCACGCGAACCGCAGTCGCTGGCCGATCTTCAGCGCCCGGGCCTTGTCGACCATGGCCGCGCCGAGCGCGACATCGGTGGTGCTGAGGCCGCGGTGCCAGAACAGGATGGTCTCGCCGTCGCTTTCGCGGCCGGGCTTCAGGCCGCAGACGATCTGCCCGATCTCCGCATGCAGCGTCTCCGCCGTGACCTTGCCTTCGTCGACATGACGGCGCAGCGCCCCGAACGGGCGGCCGGGGCCGCATTGCCCCCAGTCGTCGACCACGACCTTGTCCATGATGTCGGTGAGGTCGAATTCCAACGCGCTCATCGTCCCGTAGGGCACGACGAAGGCGCCCTGCTTCACCCATTCGGTCCTGAACAGCGGCGTCGGTTCGGGCAGCCGGCTGGCCTCGACCATGATGTCGGCGCCCTCGAGGCAATCCTGCCAATTGTCGGTGACGATGATCCTCTTGCCGAGATCGCGTTCGAGGCGTTCCGCAAAGGCATTCCGGCTTTCCGGGCGGCGGGAATGGATGCGGATCTCATCGAAATCGAACAGGTGGTCGAGCAGGCGGACATTCCAGTACGAGGTGCCGCGGGCGCCGATATGGCCGAGCACCTTGCTGTCCTTGCGGGCGAGATATTTCGCGCCGAGCGCCGTCACCGCGCCGGTGCGCATGTCGGTGATCGCCGTCGCATCGATCACCGCCTTCGGCACGCCGGTATTCGGATCGAACAGGTTCAGCACCGCCATTTCGGAGGGCAGGCCGAGCTTGTAGTTGTCGACGAAGTCGCCGACCACCTTGACCCCCGCGTAACCCAGCGATTTGACATAGCCGCGCAGCACGTTGAAGTGGCCCTTGTCGGAGCTTTCGGGCACCAGGTGGACGCGCGGCTCGATCACCGTCTCGCCGCGGCCCTGCGCGTCGAGCGCCTTCTCCACCGCCGCGAGGATCTCGTCATTGCTGAGCGCCAGCGCCTCGGCATCGAGCGCGTTCAGATAGTCGATCCAGATTTCCTGCATTCCCGTTCTCCAGCGATGGGCCCGCTCCGCGAAGCGGCAGGATCGGCTCCTGCCGCTTCGTCCGCCCTCAGGGCAGCAGCCCCTTTTCCTTCAGGAAGGCCGCGGCGACGTCCTTGGCCTCCTCATGGTCGTTCTCGACCTTGGCGTTGAGGACACGCATGGTGGCGTTGTCCAGGTGGGACCCCAGGGAGTCCAGGATCCCGGCCACCTTCGGGTTGGCGTCCAGAACCTGCTGGCGGACGACCGGGGCGACGTAGTAGGGCGGGAACAGGCCCTTGTCGTCCGCGAGGGCCGCGAGGTCCTGGGCGCCGATCTGCCAGTCGGTGGCGGCGCCGTTGACGACATCGACGTCCTTCTGGCCGAGCGCGTCGTAGCGCAGGCCGAGCTTGGCGAACTGCTTGAATTCCTTGAATTCCGCATCGTAGACGCGCTTCAGGCCCGGCAGGCCGTCGGCCCGGTCCGGGAATTCGGCGCCGCCGCCGAACACCAGCGTGTTCGCGACCTTGGCGAGGTCGGACAGGGTCTTCAGGCTGTTGGCGTCGGCGGTTTCCTTGCGGACGACGATGACATAGCCGTTGTTGATGCCGGTGGGCTTCAGCCAGGTCAGGTTGAACTGCTTGGCGTAGAAGGCTTTGACCTCGTCATAGACCTTCCCCGCATCGGTCGACATCGTGCCCTTGACCACCGCGGAGAGCGCCGTGCCGGTATATTCCGGATAGAGGTCGATCTCACCGGTGGTCAGAGCCTGATGGGCGATCAGGGTGCCGCCGAGGTTGATCTTGCGCTCCACCTCGAAGCCGGCGTGTTCCAGCAGCGCCGCATACATCTCGGCCAGGATGTACTGCTCGGTGAAGTTCTTGCTGCCGACCTTGATCGGGTCCGCAGCGGCAGGCTTGAAGGCAAGAGTGGCCATCACCGCAGCGGCGACGGCGGACAGGATCGACAGTCTCATCTTCATTCTCCCTGTTTGTTGTGTGTGAAGAGCCCCTAAGAGTTGCGGATGAGCTCCGCTATTCGTTGGAAATCGGCGCTCTGGGCGCGGTCCTCGACCAGTGGCGGGACATGCCGGCGGATCAGCCGGTAGGCCTCTCCCGTGCCGGCGCCCAGCTCGTTCTCCACGCCGCGCAGCTCCGCAGCCTGGGCGGACACGATGAGCTCGATGGCGACCAGGAAGCGCAGCCGGTCGACAATCGTCTCGGTCTTCGCCAGCACGGCGGGCGCCAGCGACGCCTGATCCTCGACCCCGTCCGCCACCGGAATCGGCGTCAGCGAGGCCGGCAAGGCGAGGTGGCGGATCTCCGCTTCGAGCGCCGAGACCGTCTTCTGGACCGTGGCGAACCCCGCCCGGCTCGCGCCGAGCGGCGTCAGGAACCGCGGCAGGTCCGACATCCCGGCCGACATGATCTTCATCGTGCGGTAGGCGGTCGCCGCCGCGCCATGCGCCATCGCCTGGCCGAGCCGTTCCCAGGCCAGCACGAAGGCGGTCATGTCGAAATTGCCATGCGACAGGATCAGCCCTTCCGGCACCAGGACCACCGGGTTGTCGCCGGAGCTGGCGATCTCGATCTCGGTGACGGTCCGCGCCTCGCCGATCGCGTGCAGCAGCGCGCCCCAGACCTGCGGCGCGCAGCGATAGCTCAGCGGATCCTGCACCCGCCGTGCCGCGCCTTCGGCCAACAGGGAACTGCCGGCCAGAAGCGCCCGGAGCTTCTCCGCGGCCGCGCGCTGGCCGAAGGCTGGTCTCGCCGCCAGCGCGCGGTCGTCGAGGGCCGTCACATTGGCGCGGAACGCTTCGAAATTGAGCGCGACGGCCGCCAGCGACCAGTCGAACAGCCGCTCGACATCCGCCAGGCACAGGCAGGCCTTGCCGACCGACATGCTGTTGGCGACGACGATGGCGTGGCCGTCCTTCGGGGCCAGCCGGAGCGGTTCGAGCCCTGCCCGGCGCAGCGCCTCGCCGGCCGCCATCACCTCGCCGCCGAACTCCGCCTCGCCGTCGCCGAGCAGGGCGCGGCCCAGATGCGCCAGCGGCGCCAGATCGGCCGCGCCGATCGACCCCAGCGACGGCACGACCGGATGGAACCCGGCATTCAGCGCCGCGACGAGGCCGGAGAACACCGGTAGCGACACCCCCGCGCCGCCGGCGGCCATGCCGGCGATGCGCACCGCCATCATGGCCCGCACCGCTTCGCGCGGCAGGGCGGGGCCGACCCCCACGGCGCGCCCCTGCGGCACGCGCCGCTGGAACGCCACCAGGTCTTCCGTGGCGAGGCGCGTATCCACGCCGGCGCCGAGCCCGGTGGTCAGGCCGTAGACCGGCACGTCCGATGCGGCATAGCGGTCGACGACGGCACGGGCGGCCAGGATCCTCGCCTCGACCTCGGCGGAGATCTCCACGCGCGCATCGCGCCGGGCGATGGCAACGATGTCGCCGACCGTCGGCGCCGCGGCGGTGAAGGACACGATGGGGGCGGCCGGAGTCACTCGTCTCTCCCGTTCAGCAGGGCGGCCGTCTTGGCCGGGCCCGATCGCGCTTCCAGCCGGTATTTGTCGCCGGGGTAGGACAGCAGCGCGCAGGTCACCACCGCCGCGCCGGACCAGGTGCGGCGGAAGACCCTGAGGCATGGCTGGTCGGGCTTGCTGCCGAGCAGCTTTCGCACCCTGGCATCGGGCCTGACCGCTTCGACGAAATGCTCGAACGCGGTGATCGGCGCCACCTTGGTCAGGTATTCGTTCGGGGTGGTCCGGGTGAAGTCGTTGGCCAGGTAGTCCGGCGCCACCATCGGGTTGACGTAGCGCTCCTCGACCTGGATCGGCTGGTCGTCCTCCAGATGGACGATCAGCGAGTGCATCACCTCGATGCCCACTGCGAGATCCAGGGATTGCGCGATGGTCGCATCCGCCCTGATCCGGTCGGCGATCAAGACCTTCGCCGTGTGGCGACGGCCGCGGCCGGAGATCTCGTCGGCGATGTTCCGGATCTGCAGCAGATCGATATCCTGCCGCTGCGACGAGACGAAGGTGCCGAGGCCGGTGGCGCGGGTCAGCACCCCTTCGAACATCAGCTCGCGCAGCGCCCGGTTGGCGGTCATGCGGCTGACGCCGAACGAGGCCACCAGCTCGCTTTCGGAATAGACGCGATCGCCCGGCTTGAACGTGCCCTCGGCGATCCGCGCCGTGATCGCGTCCTTGATCCGCAGATAATGCGGCGCCTCGCCCGCCGGCTTGGTCATGCCAGCCTCGCGGTGCCGAAGTCGAGGACCGTCACGCCGCGCGCGGGAACCCCGGCGCGGAACCCGATGTCCCGGCCCTGCCGCCAGATGTCGAATTCCAGCCCGTCGCCCGGCAGCACCGGCGCGGTGAAGCGGGCGGCGATGAAGCCGACATCCGCGATGGTTCCGGCCCCGGCTGTCCGGCCGATGGCATAGCCCGCATAGCCGAAGGTGCAGAGACCGTGCAGGATCGGGCGCGGGAAGCCAGCTCGGGCGGCATAGGCCGGGTCGGAGTGGAGCGGGTTGAGGTCGCCATTCAGCCGGTACAGGAGGGCGGCTTCCTCCGGCACGGCGATCGCGAACACGGCATCCGGCGCCCGGGCCGGAACCGGCGCCAGCGGCTCCGGCGGCGGTCCCGCCGATCCGCAGCCGCCATCGCCGCGGCAGGCATTGGTCTGGACGATGGTGGCGACGGGCGCCTCGTCCGCCAGCGTGACGATCGCCCGCTCGAAGGTCGCGAACATGCCCTTCTCGGGGCCGCGGTCGACGATCGCGGTCATGCGGCTCCGGGACAGCAGTGGGGCGTCGATCGGGACGGGCCGATGGATCGTCAGGCGGTGCTCCGCATGCACCAGGCGCTGCCAGTCGATGCCGGCATCCTGCAGCCACGGGCCGGGATGGGCGACGACATTCGCCAGGGTCGGCGCCGGAACCAGATCCCGCTCCTGGGTCCGCCGCAGATGGGCTTCGTCCGTCGGCTCGGTCCCGTATCCGACGCTGAGCGCATAGAGGATGGCGTCGCGCGCCGCCACGGTCTGCCGGACTTCGGGCGCTGGAAACTCCATGATCGCGCGGGCCGAGACGGACATGGTCAGGCTCCGCCCCGGGCGGCGGGCTTGCGCGCGCCGCCGGCGAGGCGAATGCCGCCATCGACCGACAGCAGCTCGCCGGTGACGAACTCCGCACCCTCGACCAGCCAGACGACCGCGCCGGCCACGTCGTCCGGGGTCGCCACCCGCCCGAGCGGCGCGGTGGCGGAGAAGCGGGCCGCCAGCGCGTCATAGGCGTCGGTGCCCAGGGTCTGGCGCATCCAGCGGGTGTCGATGACGCCGGGGCAGACCGCGTTGACGCGGATCTCCGGACCGCAGGTGCGGGCCAGCGCCTTGGTCAGCGCGTTCAGCGCGCCCTTGGACGCCGTATATGCCAGCGAGGAGCCGCCGCCGGTGAAGGCGACATTGGAGGAGACATTGACGATCGCGCCGCCGCCGCCGGCGCGCATCGCCGGAAGGACTGCGCGGCACATCTGGTAGGCGCCGACGACATTGACGCCGAACACCTTCTGGAAATCCGCCGCCGACAGCGTCTCCAGATCGAAGGGATCGGACGTCACGGTCACGGCGGCATTGTTGACCAGGGCATCCAGCCGGCCCCAGCGATCGACGGCCTTCGCCGCCATGGCCCGGCAGGCGGCATCCTCGGCGACATCCGCCTGCACCACCTCGACCTCGGCGCCGAGCGCCCGGCAGGCAGCCGCGGTCTCCTCGGCCTCGTCGCGGCTGCGGCTGTAGTTGACGACGACCCTGGCGCCCCGTTCGGCGAACATCCTGGCGCAGGAGGCCCCGACGCCGGTCGCCGATCCGGTGACGATGACGACGGCCCCGTCAATGTTCATCGGAGGAATCCTTCATGGCGGATTCGAGGAAGAGACGGGCGTCCATCTCCACGAGCCGGTCCGCGATGGCGACTCCCGGCGGCAGGCGCTCGATCACCTGGGCCTTCGCATCGATGCCCGGCGCCACCTCGGTCAGGGTCAGGCGGCCGTCGACGACCTGGAACACCGCGCGCTCGGTGACGACGACCTGCCGCTGGCCCGCAGGGGCCGCGGCGGGGTCGGAGCTGACCTGCCCGACCCGTTCGACGATCTTGCAGGACCGACCGTCGACGGCGATCGAAAGCCTGCCGTCCTTGACCGCGATCTCGGCGCCGCCATGCGAGAACGAGCCCATATAGACGACAGCGCCGGCCGTCTGGGCGATGTTGGTGAAGCCGCCGACGCCGACGATGGTTTGGCCGAAGCGGCTGACATTGACGGCGCCGCGCACATCGACCTCGGCCATGCCGAGGAAGGCGATGTCCAGCCCGCCGCCGTCATAGAAGTCGAACTGCGACGCCTGCGGGATGATCGCGCTGGGGTTGACCGCGGCGCCGAAGGACAGCTCCTCGGCCGGAATGCCGCCGATCACGCCGGATTCGATGGTGACGGTGTAGTCGTCGAACGCCTCTTCGCCGGCGATCCGGCCGATCCCGGCGGCGATGCCGATGCCGAGATTGATGGTCGGGTGGTCCCGGCCCCGCAGCTCCAGGAAGGCGCGGCGCTGGATCACCTTGTCGACCGACAGCGGCAGCGGCGCGAGCCGGTCGGCGGCCGCCCGGTGCCGGCCGGTATAGGCGATGTTGTCGGTCTCGCCGAAGCTCACCCCGTGCTCGGCGGGGTCGTCGCAGACCACCACATAGTCCACCAGCATGCCCGGGATCCGCACATCCGCCGCCGGCAGCGAGCCGCGTTCGGCGATGCGCTTGACCTGGACGATGACGATGCCGCCGGAGTTCCGGCCGGCCTGGGCCATGGCCAGCACATCGACGGGGAAAGCCTCGTCCTCCAGGGTGATGTTGCCGTCCTCATCCGCCGAGGTGCCGCGCAGCAGCACGCAGTCGAGCGGCATCGCCGGATACAGCAGCCACTCCTGGCCGCGCAGGCTGACCCGTTCCACCAGCTCGGCCGTCGTCCGCGCATTCAGCCGGCCGCCGCCATGGTGCGGATCCATGAAGGAGCCGAGGCCGATGCGGGTGACCACGCCGGGCTGGCCGGCGGCGATGGCGCGATACAGCTGGGCGATCACCCCCTGGGGCCAGCAATAGGCGTCGATCTTGTCCTGCAGCGCCAAGGCGCCGAGGCGAGGGGTGCCGCGCCAGCCGCCGGCGATCACGCGCTCGACCAGGCCCTCATGCCCGAAATGGCCCATGCCGCGGGTCTTGCGGTCGCCGGTGCTGGCGGCGAACAGCAGCGTCAGATCGCGCGGGGCGCCCTCGGCCAGGTAGCGCCGTTCGACGGCGGCCGAAATCGCCTCGGGATGGCAGCAGCCGCCGAAGCCGGACGCGGCGACGGTCATGCCGCTGCGCAACAGCCCTGCCGCCTCGGTGGTTGTGATGACCTGCATCGCGCCGACCCATATGTCCGACTAGCCTGTATATACAGGCGCGATCGTTGCCCATTTTCAAGGCACAAAATGCATTGCTTAAAAATTCATCTATGAGGGGTCAAACGCAGAGAGCCGGCCGACCTCTCGAGGTCGGCCGGCCTGTTGCCAAAGCTGCCGTCGTCAGGCCGGCAGCTGGAACGCCCAGTTGGCGATGAGCACGATCGCCAGCCCTCCGGCGAGGGTCAGATAGGGCAGCATCCCGGCCTTTTTGGCCCCGAGATCCTGACCGGTCAGGCCGAGATCCTCCATCGCGCCGGCCGGGAATTTGCCGCCGTCGCGCACATAGTGGCGGAAGGCGAACACCGGCAGGATCAGCGCGGCGAAGGCGAAGCCGACCCACAGCGCGTTCTCATAGCCCCAGACCTTGGCGCCGGCGCCGAGGAACAGCGCGTTGACGAAGGCCAGCACCGTGTTCAGCCCGATCAGCCAGGTCGGGGCCTTCCAGGGCCGCGCGATGTGCCCGGAGTCGACCCGGTGGATCCAGCCGGAGTTCAGGTTCAGGAAGTTGAACACGATGTAGCCGACATTCGACACGGCCAGGACGAAGAAGTAGCCGCCGACATCGGACGCGATCGCCAGCAGGATCAGGTTGAAGGCGAAGTCCGTCCACATCGCGCGGGTCGGGGCGCCCTTCCCGTTCACATGCTCGAGATATTTCGGCAGCCAGCCGTCCTTGGACCCCTGGTACAGCGTGCGCGACGACCCGGCCATGGCGGTCATGATGGCCAGGAACAGGGCCAGGATCATCAGCGCGACCAGGATCTGGGTGATGATGGCGCCGGCGCCGATCAGCCCGCCCAGCACCTCGGCGACGCCGGTGCCGTCGACGATCCCCGGCGCCAGCATGCCGGCATGGCCGAGCACGCCCTGGAAGGTGAAGGGGATGAGGAAGAAGAACAGGCAGCAGGCCAGGCCGGAGTAGAAGATCGCCTTGAACGTGTCGGTCTTCGGGTTCTTGAGCTCGCGGGTGTAGCAGACCGCCGTCTCGAAGCCGTAGGTCGACCAGGCGGCGATGTAGAGGCCGCCGAGGAACAGCGTCCAGCCGCCATTGCTCCAGGTGCCGTCCAGGCCGGAATAGGCCGCGGTCGGCGGCACCAGGCCGGTGATGTTCGCCGACTGGATCTGGCCGCTGAAGATCGGATACAGGCCGATCAGCAGCAGCGGCACCAGCACGATGATGGCGAGCCATTTCTGGACGCTGGCGGTCTGGGCGATGCCGCGATGCTGGATCGCGAAGATGATCAGCATCAGGATCGCGCCGATGAAGAAGGTCGCGTTAATGTTGGCGGTGGCGAGGAACGGGATGCCGAAGCTGGCCAGCGACCAGCTGCGGATCGCCGGCGTCAGGGCCGCGACGCCGTCGGCGCCCAGCAGGGCCTTGACCGCGTCGTCGGGCGTCGCGCCGGCATGCGCCGCCAGCCATTCGGCGACGCGCGGGCTGTCGGCCGTGACCGAGGCGGCATGGGCGGCGATCCAGTCCAGCACCGCCTGCGACTCGGCGGCCGGGATCGGGAAGAAGGCGTTGAGGATGTAGCCGGCGGCGATGGCGCAGCCGAGCGACAGCACCGGCGACCAGGCGAACCAGTTGCACCAGACCGACAGCGGCGCGATGAACTTCGAATAGCGCAGCCAGGCGGTCGCGCCATAGACCGAGGCGCCGCCGGACTTGTTGCCGAACATGCCGGCGACTTCCGCATAGGTGAAGGATTGCAGGAAGCCCATGACCATCGAGATGATCCAGACCACGAAGGCCAGCTTGCCGGTCGTGCCTGCGATGCCGCCGATGGAGAACAGAACGAGCGGCGGCACGCCCGCGGCCACCCAGAACGCACCCTTCCAGTCCAGGGCGCGGATCAGCTTGCCTTCGGTGCTGGTCGAGATCGCACCGTCCATCACATCTGCCATTGGTGATGCTCCCCGTCTTTGTCCAGGACGCTTCTTTCGTGCGTCTTCCCGGACGTGCCTCCCTCGGCGCGCCCCGCCTGCGCCCCCCGGGCTGCGCCGTTGCCTTGGTGATCCGCTCCCCGGCGGATCCTCCTCCAAGGCCTTTATACATAGTGAAGAACTTTTCCCCTTGGTCAATATGACTTTACTTTGAACCCGCATTTTGCAACCTTCGCTGGGTGCTCGATCCCGTCATCTCCCGCGAGGGTCCCATGCGAGATCTCGGTCCGATGACGGCCGGCGTGCGCCCCGCCTCTCCCAGCCTGGTCCTGACTCCCGGCATCCGGGCGCTGCCCCCGGGGACCGAGCGCTACCGCATCCGCGGCGGTGGCTCGCTGGTCATCCGGGTCGAGGCCGGCGACCGGGTGACGGTGACCGACACCGAAGGCGGCCAGGCCTGCGAGCTGTCGTTCCTGGACGAAACCGGGCGCTTTCTCGCCGCCGGTCTCGGCATCCCCTTCACCGGCGCCGCCGAAGGGCTGAAGGCCAGCCTTGCCGCGGCCGGGGACGGGGCGCTGCGCACCCGCGCCGCCCTGGCGCGGCGCGGCGCCGATCTCGCGGCCGCCGGCGCCGCCCGCATCTTCGGGCCGGGCTCCAGGCCGGGCGAGCAGGCGGAGCTCACCATCGCCGGAACCGGCCTGTTGATCGCGGCGGCGCCGGCCGTCGCCATGTTGCCGCACGCCCAGGACACGGCGACGCCGATCGAGATCCGGGTCCGGCGCGTCCGCCCGGTCCGCGACTATGCCGCGGCCCTGCCGGAGCCGATGGCCGACCCGATCGAGGACATCCGGATCCGGGCCGGCACGGCCTCCGCCTATCTCGTCCGGGCCGGCGAGTTCATCCAGGTGATCGACGTCTACGGCCGGCAATGCACCGACTTCCAGGCCTTCTCGGCCCGCAAGGTCGACAAGGGCCTCGACCTGGCGCTGGATTCAACCGTCACCCGCACACTGCTCGGCCGCAGCTATCCGGTGCCGGGCCTGCCGTCGAAGGCCTTCGACCGGGATTTCGAGCCGCTAGTCGAGATCGTCCAGGACACGGTCGGCCGCCACGACGCCTTCGCCACCGCCTGCAATTCCCGCTACTACGACGATATGGGCTATCCCGGGCATGTGAACTGCACCGACAACTTCAACGCCGCGCTGGCGCCCTACGGCATTGCGGCACGCAAGGGTTGGGAAGCGCTGAACTACTTCTACAACACCAATATCGACCACAACAACCAGCTGTACCTGGACGAGCCGTGGTCGCGCCCGGGCGACTATGTGCTGATGCGGGCGCTGACCGACCTGGTCTGCGTCTCCTCCTCCTGCCCGGACGACATCGATGCGGCGAATGGCTGGGACCCGACCGACATCCATGTCCGGACCTTTTCCGGCCAGGAGACCTTCACACGAGCGGTGGCCATTCGCATGACGCCCGACGCCGACCCCGAACTCACCCGCGAGACCGCCTTCCATCCCCGCCTGTCCGCCCTGACGCGGGACTATGGCGAGTATCGCGGCTACTGGCTGCCGAACCGCTTCGCCGGCGAAGGGCCGGTGGCGGAATACTGGGCCTGCCGCGAGAAGGCGGCGGTGATCGACCTGTCGCCGCTGCGCAAGTTCGAGGTTACCGGCCCCGACGCGGAGGACCTGCTGCAATACTGCCTGACCCGCGACGTGCGCAAGCTGTCGACCGGCCAGGTCGTCTATTCCGCCATGTGCTACGAGCACGGCGGCATGATCGACGACGGCACGCTGTTCCGGCTCGGCGACCGTAACTTCCGCTGGATCGGCGGCGATGATTTCAGCGGCCTCTGGCTGCGGCAGCAGGCCGAGGCGAAGGGGTTCAAGGCCTGGGTCCGCTCCTCGACCGACCAGCTGCACAACATCGCCGTGCAGGGGCCGGCCAGCCGCGACATCCTCAAGGACATCGTCTGGACCGCGCCGCGCCAGCCGACGATCGCCGAGCTCGAATGGTTCCGCTTCAGCGTCGGCCGCATCGGCGGCTTCGAAGGTGCCCCGGCGGTGGTGTCGCGCACCGGCTACACCGGCGAGCTGGGCTACGAGGTCTTCTGCCATCCGAAGGACGCCGTGGCGGTGTTCGACGCGGTCTGGCAGGCCGGGCAGCCCCACGGCCTGACGCCGATGGGGCTGGAGGCGCTGGACATGCTGCGCATCGAGGCCGGGCTGGTCTTCGCCAACCACGAGTTCACCGACCAGACCGACCCGTTCGAGGCCGGCATCGGCTTCACCGTGCCGCTGAAGTCCAAGACCGATGATTTCATCGGCCGCACGGCGCTGATCGAGCGCAAGGAGCATCCGCGGCATCGGCTGGTCGGGCTGGATGTGCAGGCCAATGACGCGGTCGGCCACGGCGACTGCATCCATATCGGCCGGGCGCAGATCGGCGTCGTGACCAGCGCCACCCGCTCGCCGATTCTCGGCAAGACCATCGCCCTGGCGCGGATCGACGTGACCCATGCCGCGGTCGGCACCGCGGTCGAGATCGGCAAGCTCGACGGCCACCAGAAGCGCCTGCCGGCCGTGATCGTGCCGCTGTCGCATTACGATCCGCAGAAGACCCGGCCGCGGGCGTAGCGCTCAGGGTCCATGACGGCGCGCGCGACTTTCTCCAGAGTTGAGGGAATTTCACCATGGCGATAGCGTTGCCGCCCGATGCGACACTTCGCCAGGACCGATCGATGACGGGCAGTAAGGATTCGGCGCGGCAGAAGCCGGCGCGCGGCAAGGCGGTGTTCACCCAGGATCCGCATGCCGTGCGCGAGCCGAAGGACAACAATCTCGAGATGGCGATCGGCCATGAGGTGCGGGCCTATCGCAAGAAGCTCGGGATCACGGTGACGGACCTCGCCGCCGCCACCGGCATCTCGCTCGGCATGCTGTCGAAGATCGAGAACGGCAACATCTCGCCGTCCCTGACCACGCTGCAGTCGCTGTCGCGGGCGCTGGGCGTGCCGCTGACGGCGTTCTTCCGCGGCTATGAGGAGCCGCACAATGCGGTGTTCGTCAAATCCGGCCAGGGCATCGAGCTCGAGCGGCGCGGCACGCGCGCCGGCCACCAGTACAACCTGCTCGGTTATATCGGCAGCGGCGCCAGCGGCGTGGTCGTCGAACCCTACCTGATCACGCTGACCGCGGATTCGGACGTGTTTCCGACCTTCCAGCATGAGGGGCTGGAGTTCCTCTACATGCTCGAGGGCGAGGTGATCTACCGCCATGGCGACCAGCTGTTTCCGATGCAGCCGGGCGACAGCCTGTTCTTCGACGCCGATGCGCCGCACGGGCCGGAGGTGCTGGTGAAGCTGCCCAGCCGCTATCTCTCGATCATCAGCTACCCGCAGCGGCCGGGGAAGGGTTGACTTGCCTTAAGAGAAAAAATTATTCTTCATAATTGAGGCGGCCGAGAGCGACCTGCCGCTCGTCGTCCGAATGCAAGCGGAGGGTCCGGCCATGTGCGGGATTGTGGGTCTCTTCCTGAAGGACCGGGGCCTCGAGCCACAGCTCGGGGCGATGCTCTCGTCCATGCTGGTGACGCTGACGGATCGCGGGCCGGACAGCGCCGGGATCGCGATCTATGGCGATGCCGACCACCGCCACGCCAAGCTGACCGTCCAGTCCGCCGATCCGAAGCGCGACTTCGCCGGCCTGGCGGGCGAGCTGCAGGGGGCGCTCGACGCCCCGGTGTCGATGCAGGTGAAGAGCACCCATGCCGTCATCCTGCTGCCGCAGGACAAGGTGGAGGAGGGCAGGGCCGCCGTCGCCCGGCTGCGCCCGGCGGTCCGGGTGATGAGCAGCGGCGACGCGATCGAGATCTACAAGGAGGTCGGCCTGCCCCGGGACGTGCTGTCCCGCTTCGCCGTCGCCGAGATGTCCGGCACGCACGGCATCGGCCACACCCGGATGGCCACGGAATCCGCCGTCACCACCCTCGGCGCCCATCCGTTCTCGACCGGCCCCGACCAGTGCCTGGTGCACAACGGCTCGCTGTCGAACCACAACAATCTCCGCCGCACCCTGAAGCACGGGGGCATGGCGTTCGAGACCGAGAACGACACCGAGGTCGCCGCCGCCTACCTGACCGCGGAGATGGCCAAGGGCAAGAACCTCGGCCAGGCGCTGGAAGGCGCGGTCGACGACCTCGACGGCTTCTTCACCTTCGTCGTCGGCACCAAATCCGGCTTCGGGGTCGTCCGCGACGCCATCGCCTGCAAGCCCGCGATCATGGCCGAGACCGACCGCTATGTCGCCTTCGGGTCCGAATACCGGGCCCTGGTCAACCTGCCCGGCATCGATGCGGCCCGGGTCTGGGAGCCCGAGCCGGCGACCGTCTATTTCTGGGAACGCTAGGCGCCGCGGCGCGGCCTCCACCCTTTCATCTCAGGGCGACACGATGCCAACCTACGACCTCGCCGCGACCCCCCTTCGCGACCTCAACCAGGCCCTGCACGCCATCGCCCCGGGCGACAACGACCGGCAGTTCAGCGTCCTCAACCCGCGCGGCCACCATGCCGTGGCCGTCGGCGTCCACGCGCCGGTGACGATCGATGTGATGGGCAGCGTCGGCTATTACTGCGGCAGCATGAATGACGAGGCGACGATCACCATTCATGGCTCCGCCGGCCCGGGTGTCGCCGAGAACATGATGTCCGGCACGGTCGTGGTCAAAGGCGACGCCAGCCAGTATGCCGGGGCGACCGGATGCGGCGGGCTGCTGGTGATCGAAGGCAACGCCTCGTCGCGCTGCGGCATCTCGATGAAGGGCATCGACATCGTCGTGCGCGGCAGCATCGGCCACATGTCCGCCTTCATGGGGCAGGCTGGCAACCTGGTGGTGCTGGGGGATGCGGGCGAGGCCCTGGGCGATTCCCTCTATGAGGCGCGGATCTTCGTGCGCGGCAAGGTCAAGAGCCTCGGCGCCGACTGTGTCGAGAAGGAGATGCGGCCGGAGCATGTCGCGCTGCTGGCCGAGCTGCTGGACAAGGCCGGCGTCACCGACGCCCGGCCGCAGGAGTTCAGCCGCTACGGGTCGTCGCGCAAGCTCTACAATTTCCACGTCGACAATGCCGACGCTTATTGATCGGGGTCCGTCATGAGCTATCACAACCCGCCCACCGAACCCCGGATCTCGGCCACCTTCGACGAATACACGATGTCGGAGATCCGGCGCGCCGCCGCCACCGGCATCTATGACATCCGCGGCGGCGGCGCCAAGCGCAAGCTGCCGCATTTCGACGACCTGCTGTTCCTCGGCGCCTCGATCTCGCGCTACCCGCTAGAGGGCTATCGCGAGAAATGCGGCACCGATGTCGTGCTCGGCGCGCGCCACGCCAGGAAGCCGATCGAGCTCAAGATCCCGATCACCATCGCCGGCATGAGCTTCGGGTCGCTGTCCGGCCCGGCGAAGGAGGCGCTCGGCCGCGGCGCGACGATGGCCGGGACGTCGACCACGACCGGCGACGGCGGCATGACCGAGGAGGAGCGCGGCCATTCGGAGCGCCTGGTCTACCAGTATCTGCCGTCCCGCTACGGCATGAATCCGCGCGACCTGCGCCGCGCCGATGCCATCGAGATCGTCGTCGGCCAGGGGGCGAAGCCGGGCGGCGGCGGCATGCTGCTGGGCCAGAAGATCTCCGACCGGGTGGCGGAGATGCGCACTTTGCCGAAGGGCATCGACCAGCGCTCGGCCAGCCGCCATCCTGACTGGACCGGGCCGGACGATCTCGAGATCAAGATCCTCGAGCTGCGCGAGCTGACCGACTGGGAGAAGCCGATCTATGTGAAGGTCGGCGGCGCGCGGCCCTATTACGACACGGCGCTGGCGGTCAAGGCCGGCGCCGATGTCGTCGTGGTCGACGGCATGCAGGGCGGCACGGCGGCGACGCAGGAGGTCTTCATCGAGCATGTCGGCATGCCGACGTTGGCCTGCATCCGCCCGGCCGTGCGGGCGCTGCAGGATCTCGGCATGCACCGCAAGGTCCAGCTGATCATCTCGGGCGGCATCCGCAACGGCGCCGATGTCGCCAAGGCCCTGGCGCTCGGCGCCGATGCCGTGTCGATCGGCACCGCGGCGCTGATCGCGATCGGCGAGAACGATCCGCGCTGGGCGGCGGATTACGCGGCGCTCGGCACCACGGCCGCCGCTTATGACGATTGGCATGAGGGGCGGGATCCGGCCGGCATCACCACCCAGGATCCGGAGCTGATGAAGCGGGTCGACCCGGAAGTGGCCGGCCGCCGCCTCGCCAACTACCTCAAGGTCATGGCGCTCGAAGCGCAGACCATCGCCCGCGCCTGCGGCAAGAACCACGTGCACAACCTGGAACCCGAAGATCTCTGCGCCCTGACGGTCCCTGCCGCCGCCATGGCGCAGGTGCCGCTCGCGGGCACAGACTGGATTCCCGGCAAGGGGGGCTACTGAAGGCAGCCGGGCGAACCAGCCCGGCCAAGCCTGAAAAACCAAGATGCCTCTGGGAGCTCACTAGGAGACCGAGCATGACGCTGGACCTTGCTGCCCTTGCCAAAGACAAGGGCATCAAATATTTCATGATCAGCTACACCGACCTGTTCTCCGGCCAGCGCGCCAAGCTCGTGCCGGCGCAGGCGATCGCCGCGATGCAGGAGGAAGGGGCGGCCTTTGCCGGCTTCGCCACCTGGCTCGACATGTCGCCGGCCCATCCCGACCTGTTCGCCGTGCCGGATCCGTCCTCGGTCATCCAGCTGCCCTGGAAGAAGGAGGTCGCCTGGGTGGCGGCCGACTGCAGGATGGACGGCGCGTTGGTCGCCCAGGCCCCGCGCAACGTGCTGAAGCGGCTGGTCCAGGAGGCCGAGGCCGAGGGCAAGCGGGTGAAGACCGGCGTCGAGGCCGAGTTCTTCCTGATCACGCCCGATGGCAGCCGGATCTCGGACGACCGCGATACGGCGGCGAAGCCCTGCTACGACCAGCAGGCGGTGATGCGCCGCTACGACATCATCACCGAGATCTGCGACCACATGCTGGAGCTCGGCTGGGGCGCCTACCAGAACGACCATGAGGATGCCAACGGCCAGTTCGAGATGAACTGGGAGTACGACGACGCGCTGCAGACCGCCGACAAGCATTCCTTCTTCAAGTTCATGGTCAAGTCGATCGCCGAGAAGCACGGGCTGCGCGCCACCTTCATGCCGAAGCCGTTCAAGGGGCTGACCGGCAATGGCTGCCATTGCCACATCTCGGTCTGGGACAACAGCGGCCGGACCAACGTCTTCGCCGACAAGGCGGCCGAGTTCGGGCTGTCGGCCGAGGGGCGGCACTTCCTCGGCGGCATCATGAAGCACGCCTCCTCGCTGGCCGCGATCACCAACCCGACAGTCAATTCCTACAAGCGCATCAACGCGCCGCGCACCATCTCGGGCGCGACCTGGTCGCCGAACTCGGTGACCTGGACCGGCAACAACCGCACCCATATGGTCCGCGTGCCCGGCCCCGGCCGGTTCGAGCTGCGGCTGCCGGACGGCGCCGCCAACCCCTATCTGCTGCAGGCGGTGATCATCGCCGCCGGTCTCGAAGGCCTGCGCCACCGCGCCGATCCCGGCCCGCATCACGACATCGACATGTACAGCGAAGGCCATCTGGTGAAGGATGCGCCGCGCCTGCCGCTGAACCTGCTCGATGCGCTGCGGGCCTATGATGCCGACGAGGGCCTGAAGCAGGCGGTCGGCCCGGAATTCTCCGCCGCCTATCTCAAGCTCAAGCACCAGGAGTGGAATGCCTACGCGTCTCACTTCACCCAGTGGGAACAGGATACCACCCTCGACATCTGAGCCGGAGGGCGACATGGCCGAGATCATCGACGGCCGCCAGGTCGCCGCTTCCATCCTCGAGACCGTGACGGCGGCGGCCGCCGCGCTGGAGGCCGGCAGCGGCGTCAAGCCCGGGCTCGCCGTCGTCATCGTCGGCGACGATCCGGCCAGCCACGCCTATGTCAGGGCCAAGAGCCGGACGGCGACGGAGTGCGGCTTCCGCTCGGTGCAGCACACGCTGCCGGCGGCGACGATGCAGGCGGATCTCGCGGCCCTCGTCGCCGCGCTGAACGCCGACCCGTCGATCCACGGCATCCTGGTCCAGCTGCCGCTGCCGAAGCATTTGGAATCGGACCCGATCATCCAGTCGATCCGGCCGGACAAGGATGTCGACGGCCTGCACGTCGTCAATGCCGGCAAGCTGGCCACCGGCGATCTCGCGACCGGCCTCGTCTCCTGCACGCCGGCCGGCGCCATGATCCTGGTCCGGCGCGCGCATGGCGAGGATCTGTCGGGCCTCGGCGCCGTCGTGATCGGCCGGTCCAACCTGTTCGGCAAGCCGATGGCGCAACTGCTGCTCGCCGCCAACGCCACGGTCACCATCGCCCATTCGCGCACCCGGGACCTGCCGGAGGTCTGCCGCGGCGCCGACATCCTGGTCGCCGCCGTCGGCCGGCCGGAGATGGTCCGGGCCGGCTGGATCAAGCCCGGCGCGACGGTGATCGATGTCGGCATCAACCGCGTTCCGGCGCCGGAGAAGGGCGAGGGCAAGACCCGCCTGGTCGGCGATGTCGCCTTCGCCGAGGCCGCTTCGGTCGCCGGCGCCGTCACGCCGGTGCCGGGCGGCGTCGGGCCAATGACGATCGCGATGCTGATGGCCAACACGGTGATCGCGGCGCATCGTGCGGCCGGCCGGGCGCCGCCGGAATTCTGAGCCGGGATTGCCGGCCGCAGGCGCAAGATCAGCTTGTCAGGGCGCGAAACGCGCCTATAGTGAGGAAACAAATATTCTATAGAGTGAAAACAGGGGACCGGACATGGCTCTATCGTGGCGCTTTTCGGCTCTCGCGGATCGTCATCGCGCGCTGGGGTCGAAGCTCGAGGACTGGAGCGGCATGGGCACCGCCTGGACCTACGACAAGGACATGTCGCAGGAGCATGTGGCGGTCCGCACCAGGGCCGGCCTCATGGATGTGTCGGGCCTGAAGAAGGTCCATCTGGTCGGCCCGCACGCCATCGCCGTGCTCGACCACATCACCACCCGCAGCATGGCCAAGATCACTCCCGGCCGGTCGGTCTATGGCTGCATGCTCAACGACCGCGGATATTTCACCGAGGATTGCATCACCTACCGCACCGGCCCCAATTCCTGGATGCTGGTGCACGGCTCGGGCTCCGGCCATGAGGAGGTGGTCAAGCAGGCCGCCGGCCGCAACTGCGCCGTGCTGTTCGACGACGATATCCACGACCTGTCGCTGCAGGGCCCGCTGGCGGTCGACTACCTCGCCAAGCACGTCCCCGGCATCCGCGACCTCAAATATTTCCACCACATGCAGACGACGCTGTTCGGCGCGCCGGTGATGATCTCGCGCACCGGCTACACCGGCGAACGCGGCTACGAGATCTTCGTCCGCGGCCAGGACGCCCCCCTGGTCTGGGACACCATCCTCGAGGACGGCAAGGGCATGGGCATCATCCCGTGCTGCTTCAGTGTCCTCGACATGCTGCGGGTCGAAAGCTACCTGCTGTTCTATCCCTACGACAATTCGCAGATGTATCCCTTCGCCGATGAAGGCCCGGGGGATTCGCTGTGGGAGCTCGGCCTGGACTTCACCGTCAGCCCCGGCAAGACCGGCTTCCGCGGCGCCGAGGAGCATGCCCGCCTCAAGGGCAAGGAGCGCTTCCGCATCTTCGGCCTGCTGATCGACGCCGACCGACCGGCCGATGCCGGCGACGAGGTCTGGGCCGACGGAAGGAAGGTCGGACTCATCACCTGTCCCTGCTATTCGTCGCTGACCCGGAAATCCATGGCCATCGCGCGGCTCGATGTCGACAAGGCGGTGCACGGCACGAAGCTCGAGGTGCGCGGCAAGGCGGTGGAGGCAACCGCCACCGCCCACACGCTGCCCTTCGACGACCCGGAGAAGAAGAAGCGGACGGCGGTGGGCTAGGGGCGGCCATGCTGGTCGCAGGCATCAAGAGCCGGCCGGTGTACAAGGGGCTCGTTCTCCAGCCCCATGCCCGGCGGCACATCTTCGCCCTCGAAGGGGAGGGGGCCCTGGCCCTGCTCGATCAGCGGGCGGCGCTGGACGGCCCGATCCTGTCCCGCAGCGAGATCCTCTACGCGCCCGGCGGCTCGCCGGGCAGGGGGCATGACCAGGCCCTGCTCGGCCTCGGCGCCAGGGCATGCTGGGCGGCGCCCACCGTCCCGACGCTGCTGTTCCGGCTGAACGGCACGCTGGCGACCGCGCGGATGGGCACGCGCCTCTACATCGCGGGTACCGAGGGGTTCATCGGCCAGGCGATGGCCGTGGCGCTCGACCACGGCATGGATTACGCCTCGGTGCTCACCGAACATCGCGGCTCGCTCGCCCGGCGCGTCCAATGCGTCCATTGCAAGGGCATCACCGAGGGCGTGACCGCCAGCCCCTTCCCCTGCAGCCATTGCGGGCTGGCGCTGCTGGTGCGCGACCATTATTCGCGCCGGCTCGCCGCCTTCCAGGGCGTCAATGTCGATGCGGAGGAGCCGGGCAGCGCCCCGGCCCCGGAGGAGGTGTTCCGGTGAGCGGCGGCATCGAGATCCCCGTCCGCGTGGTCCGGATCACCCCGGTCGCCGAGCGGGTCAAGCGCTTCCGCTTCGAACGGGTGGACGGCGCGCCCCTGCCGCATTTCTCCGGCGGCGCCCACATCATCGTCGTCATGGACGATGACGGCCATACCCGCCGCAACGCCTATTCGCTGATGTCGCCGCCGGATGACTGCTCGGGTTACGAGGTCAGCGTGCTGCATGTCGAGGATTCGCGCGGCGGGTCGACCTTCCTGCATGAGCGGCTGCGCGAGGGCGACGAGTTGAAGATCAGCCACCCGGTCAACCTGTTCCAGCCGGATTGGCGCGGCCGCAAGCACCTGCTGATCGCCGGCGGCATCGGCATCACGCCGTTCCTCGCCATGATGCAGCAATTCGCCCGCGAAGGCCGGGATTTCGAGCTGCACTACGCCATCCGCAGCCGCGACCGCGGCGCCTATTGGCGCGACCTGGCGGAGCGCTACGGGCCGCATCGCGTCACCATCCATTGCGATGCGGAAGGCGGGGCCGTCCCGCTCGGGCGCCTGCTCGACAGCCAGCCGCTCGGCACGCATCTCTATGTCTGCGGCCCGTCCGGGATGATCGACGGCGTGCTCAAGGCGGGGGTGGAGGCCGGCTGGCCGGCCGAGAACCTGCACTCCGAGCGCTTCCTGGGGTCGCTGCCCGGCAAGCCCTTCGCCATCCAGCTTCTGCGCTCCGGCAAGACCGTCCAGGTCGGGCGCCATGAGAGCATGCTGGAGGCGATCGAGGCGGCGGGCGTCGACGCGCCGTTCCTGTGCCGCGGCGGCGCCTGCGGCCAGTGCGAGGCCGCGGTCGTCGCCTGCGACGGCACGCTGCTGCATCACGACGTCTACCTGACCGACGAGGAAAAAGCGTCCGGCCGCAAGGTCATGGTCTGCGTGTCCCGCTTCGAGGGCACCGCATTGCATCTCGACCTGTAGCCGGAGCGGGACAAGGAGGCCGACATGGCGATCGTCTTCAGGCAGGAGACCTTCCGCGACGATTTCAGCTACCGCAACAGCCCGGCGACCATCCGCCGGTTCCCGTTCCCGTTCCACGAAGACAGTTACATGTACGCCGTCAACATGGAACCGCATGTGCGCGGCGAGACGGGCACGGTCTACGAGACCCTGATCGACGTCGACGAGCACTACGTCGCCGAGATGCGGGACCGCGAGCTGGTGCTGACCGAGGACCCGCTGCGCTGCCAGGCCCTGCCGCACATGATGAGCGCGCAATGGGACACGCTCGAGCTGCTGATGGAGCAGCAGGCCGAAGGATATCCCGAGCATTTCAGCCTGACCCGCGACGGCGACCGCTGGCGCTGGATCAACCGGCCGCTCGGCATCGACGACAGCTTCATCTTCGGCAATCCGTCGACGCTGCCCTATGAGCCGTTCGAATACATCACCCGGCAGGCGCAGGGCGATTTCTGCATCGTCGACCAGCGCAACGGCAACCTGTGGATGGATGCCGGCATGGTGACGACCCAGGCCGACTGGTCGCTCGATTTCGACATCGGCATGAACTTCATGGAATGGCACGGGCCGGTGCCGCTGGCGCATCAGATCGGGGTGTTCGACCGCGCCCTGAAATTCCTGCTCAACCTGCAGCAGGGCAAGCCGACGCGCCGGTTCAACTGGACCATGACGATCAACCCGCGCCTCGACACCAGCCCCGAGAACTATCCGAAATGGGGCCCGGACCGGGCGACCGTGACGCCGGACAATGTCGGCGAGAAGGTGCATCTGCGGGTCGAGCTGCAGTCGCTGTGGCGGCTGCCGCGCTCGAACGCGATCCTGTTCGTCATCCGCTGCTACCTGATCAGCATGAACGAGCTGGTGACCGTGCCGAAATGGGCGCGCCGCCTGCCGCGCGTGCTGCGCACCCTGCCGCCCGAGCTGGTCGACTACAAGGGGCTGACGCGCTACCGCGAGGACACGATCAAATGGCTCTCGGCCTATGATGACGGCACCCCGACCAGCCCCGGGATCTGGCCGGATTGAACGACCGGGTTCGAAGAACAGCATGCCAGCAACAGGGGATTGATCCATGACCAGAGTGGCCGTTATCGGCGCCGGCCCGTCCGGCCTTGCCCAGCTGCGGGCCTTCCAGTCGGCCGCTCAGAAGGGCGCCGAGATCCCGGAGATCGTCTGCTTCGAGAAGCAGGCCGATTGGGGCGGGCTGTGGAACTACACCTGGCGCACCGGCCTGGACGAATATGGCGAGCCGGTCCATGGCAGCATGTACCGCTACCTCTGGTCCAACGGCCCGAAGGAATGCCTGGAATTCGCCGACTATTCCTTCGAGGAGCATTTCGGCAAGCCGATCGCGTCCTACCCGCCGCGCGCCGTGCTGTGGGACTACATCAAGGGCCGCGTCGAGAAGGCGAATGTCCGCCCCTGGGTGCGCTTCAGCACGCCGGTGCGCATGGTCCGGTTCGACGCCGACACCAAGACATTCACGGTGACGGCCCACAACCGCGTCGAAGACCGCATGTATGATGAGGAATTCGACTATGTCGTCGTCGCCAGCGGCCATTTCTCGACGCCGAACGTCCCCCAGTTCGAAGGCGTGAAGACGTTCAATGGCCGGGTGCTGCACGCGCATGATTTCCGCGACGCGGTCGAGTTCAAGGGCAAGGACATCCTGATCGTCGGCCGCAGCTACTCGGCCGAGGACATCGGCTCACAGTGCTGGAAATACGGCGCCAAATCGGTGACCACGAGCTATCGCTCGAAGCCGATGGGTTTCAAATGGCCGCAGAATTTCGAGGAGCGTCCGCTGCTGGTCAGGCTCGAGAACCGCACGGCGCATTTCCTCGACGGCTCCAGCAAGGAGGTCGATGCGCTGATCCTCTGCACCGGCTACCAGCATCATTTCCCGTTCCTGCCGGATGAGCTGCGCCTGAAGACCGCCAACCGGCTGTGGAGCGACAGCCTGTACAAGGGCGTGGTCTATGACCGGAACCCCCGGCTGTTCTATATCGGCATGCAGGACCAGTTCTATACGTTCAACATGTTCGACGTGCAGGCGTGGTGGGCGCGCGACGTCATGATGGGCCGCATCGAGCTGCCGCCGGAGGACGAGCTGAAGGCGAATTTCGCCAAATGGCGCGCCCGTGAGGAGACCCTCGACGGCGCCGAGCAGATGATCTGGTTCCAGGGCGACTATGTGAAGGAGCTGCTGGCCGAGACCGATTATCCGAGCTTCGACATCGAGGGCACGAACCAGACCTTCATGGAATGGGAGCACCACAAGGCGGAGAACATCATGGGCTTCCGCAACAACGCCTACCGGTCGCTGATGACCGGCACCATGTCGCCGGCGCACCACACGCCGTGGCTGGAGGCGCTCGACGATTCGATGGAGGCCTATCTCGGAGGCTGAGCTCCGCGGAGGGCCCGGACGCCGCGTTCAGGACGATTGCGGCACCTCGGGCACCGCGCGCATGAAATGGTTCGGGCCCAGCGCCACGATCTCGTCGCTGGCCTTGCGGCTGGCGGCGCGGATCGCCTCCGCCTTCGCCTGGAAGGCGCGGCCGCCCTGGCCGCGCAGCTTGACGTCCGGGTTCGGCACGGCGGACAGCAGCAGCCGGGTGTAGGGGTGCTGCGGCGCCCCGGTCACCGCGGCGGCGTCGCCCCATTCGACCATCTGGCCGGCGAACATCACCACCACCTCCTCAGCCACATGCGCCGCGGTGGCGATGTCATGGGTGATGTACAGCATGGCCAGGCCGCGCGCCGCCTTGGTCTCGGCCAGCAGGCGCAGGATGTCGAGGCGGATCGAGACGTCCAGCATCGAGGTCGGCTCGTCCGCCACCAGGATCTCCGGCTCCACCGCCAGAGCGCGGGCGATGTTGACCCGCTGGCGTTGGCCGCCGCTGAGCTGGTGCGGGTACTTGATCGCGGTGATGTCGGGGTCGAGCCCGACCCAGCGCAGCAGCTCCGCCACCCGCGCCTCCACCGCCTTGGCCGCGGCGGCATGGCCGTGCAGCTTGATCGGCCGCGACAGGTGGTGGGCGACGTTGAACACCGGGTTCAGCGAGGCGAACGGGTCCTGGAAGATCATCTGCACGGCGCGGCGATAGGCCAGCTCGCCCGCCCGGCCGGCCTGCCCGGTGACGTCGCGGCCGCGGAACCGGACCTGGCCCTCGGTCGGCCGGTACAGCCCGGCGATCAGCCGGGCGCAGGTGGTCTTGCCGCAGCCGGATTCGCCGACTAGCGCGATCGCCCGCCCCGGCCGCAGCTGGAACGAGACGTCGCGCAGCGCCGTCACCACATGGTCGCCGGCGCCGAAGCGCATGCCGACGCCCTGCAGCTCCAGAAGTGGTGCTTCGGCCGTCATGACGGCATCCTCTCCCGCACCGTCGCGGCCTCGACCCCGGCCGCCGCCGGCAGGCGCGGGATCGCCTCCCACAGCCGGCGGGTGTAGTCGTGAAGCGGCGCCCGGGTGATCTGGTCGACCGGCCCCTGCTCGACGATCCGCCCGCTCAGCATCACCGCGATGCGGTCGCAGAACTGCGACATCAGGTGCAGGTCATGGGTGATGAACAGGACCGAGAAGCCCAGCCGCTCCTGCAGCTCGCAGATCTGCTGCAGGATCTCGCGCTGGACCACGACGTCCAGCGCCGTGGTCGGCTCGTCCATGATGATCAGGTCGGGCTCCAGCGCCAGGCAGATGGCGATCACCAGGCGCTGGCGCATGCCGCCGGAGAACTGGTGCGGATAGTCGCCGACCCGCTTCGGGTCGATGCCGACCAGCCGCAGCATCGCCTCGGCCTTGGCCCGGCCCTCGGCCCGGCTGCAGCCGGTGTGCCGGTGCAGCACGTCGAAGAACTGCCGCTCGACCCGCAGCAGCGGGTTCAGCGAGTTCATCGCGCTCTGGAACACCATGCCGATGCGGCGCCAGCGCAGCCGCCGCAGCGCCGGCTCGTCCAGGGTCATCAGGTCGGTGCCGTCGAAGCGGATCTCGCCCTGCCGCACCCAGGCCGGCGGCCGCGGCAGCCGGGTGATGGCATAGGCGATGGTGCTCTTGCCGCAGCCGGATTCGCCAGCCAGGCCGAAGATCTCACCGCGCCCGATCTCGAAGGACACCCGGTCGACCGCGACGAAGGAGCCCTTGTCGAGCAGGTATTCGATCACCAGGTCGCGCACCTGCAGCAGCGGCTCGCTCATGCCGGCTTCCTCTCGCGCCGGCGCCGGTCGACCAGGCGCAGCCACCGGGTGAGGGCGGGGCCGGAGCGCAGCTGCGGGTTCGCCACCTCGTCCAGGGTGAAGTTGATCAGGGCGAGGCCGAGGCCCAGCAGGGCGATGGCGGCGCAGGGGGTGAGGATGTCCCACCACGCCCCGACCGTGATCGCCGAGGCGTTCTGGGCGTTGTACAGCATGCGGCCCCAGGAGACGCTGAGCGGGTCGCCGAAGCCGAGATATTCCAGCGTCACCTGGGCGATCACGGCGTAGATGATGCTGCCGACCAGGTTGATGCCGATGATCGAGGCCAGGTTGGGCAGGATCTCGACCCCGACGACGCGCCAGGTCGGCTCGCCCACCAGTCGGGCGGCCAGGACGAATTCGCGGTGCCGCAGGGTCAGGGTCTGGGCCCGCGTCACCCGCGCGCCCCAGGGCCAGGAGGTCAGCGCCAGGATGGCGACGATGGCGCCGATGCCGGCATTGCCGATGAAGGCGGCCAGCACGATCAGCAGCGGCAGGTTCGGGATCACCAGGACGACGTTGGTGGCCAGGTCCAGCACGTCGTCGACCTTGCCGCCGCGATAGCCGCCGATCAGCCCGACGACCGTGCCCAGCACGGTGATGACGAGGCCGCCGATGAGGCCGACGAACAGCGAGGTGCGGGTGCCCCAGATCATCTGGCTCAGCATGTCGCGGCCGACCCGGGTGGTGCCCAGCCAATGCTCGGCGCTGGGCGCCTCATGCGGGCGGCCGACGCGGGCCAGCGGGTCGTAGGGCGCGATCACCGGGGCCGCCAGGGCGATGACGATGAAGGCCAGGACGATGGCGATGCCGATCGTCACCTTCTTCTGGCGCCACAGCGCGTGCAGCAGGCGGGTCATGCTGGCTGGTCCCGCAGCCGCGGGTCGAGCCACAGATAGGCGATGTCGACCGCCAGGTTGGCCAGCAGGGTCGCCAGCGTCATGATCAGCAGCTGGCCCTGGATCACCGGGTAGTCGCGCGAGATCACGGCCTGGAACAGGGTCAGGCCCAGCCCCGGATAGTTGAACACGATCTCGGTGACGACCGACCCGCCGAACACGCTGCCCAGCGCCAGCGCCAGGTTGGTCAGGTTCGGCAGCACCGCGTTGCGGGCGGCGTAGCTGAACATCACGGCGCTCTCGCCAAGCCCTTTGGCCCGCGCCATGGTGACGTAGTCCTCGCCGATCACCGAGATCATGCTGTTGCGCATCGTCGCCTGGAAGTTGCCGACCAGGAACAGCGACAGGGTGGCGACCGGCAGGATGGCGTGCCAGGCGACGCTGCCGAGGAAGGCGAAGGACAGCTCCGGGTCCATCGCCGGGTCCCAGGCATAGCCCAGCGGCAGCCAGCGCAGGCTGACGGCGAACAGGAACAGGGCGCAGACCGCGATCACCACCGGCGGCAGCGCCAGCAGCACCACGGCCAGCGGCGACATCACCCCGTCGAAGCGGCTGCCGCGACGCCAGGCGGCGATGGTGCCCAGCAGGCTGCCAAGGGCGAAGCTGAAGACGATCGAGGTGGTGACCAGCAGCAGGGTCCAGCCGATCGACCGGCCCAGCACCTCCAGCACCGTCTGCGGGTAGTATTTGATCGAGATGCCGAGATCGAGGGTGGCGAGGCCCTTCAGATATTCCCAGAACTGCTCCAGCAGCGTCGCGTCGCCCTGGCCGAAGCGCATCTTGATCGCCTCGATCATCGCCGGGGTGGCGCGCTTGCCGAACTGGGCGATCATCGCCTCGACCGGGCTGCCCGGCATCAGCCGCGGCAGCAGGAAGTTCATCACGATCGCGACCGCGAAGGCGATGGCGTAGATCAGCAGGCGTCGGTACGGAACGCGCATGCGGCCTCCCCTGCCGGTCGGCGACCAACCCCACGCTGTCATGCCCGGGCTTGACCCGGGCATCCAGAAGATGTCGAGACCGTCTGGATTGCCGGGTCAAGCCCGGCAATGACAGTGAAGGGTCAGTTCAGCTCGATGATCCAAAAGCCAAACCGCGCACCTTGCCTACTGCACCGGGCGCAGGCGCAGCAGGTGCAGGATGCGGCCGTGCACGCCGTCGTGGTCCTCCGGCACCACGAAAGGATCCTGCTGCGTGGCCCAGCCGGTGAAGCGCTTGGTCGAGTACTGGTACCAGGTCGGGTTGTTGAACAGCGGCACCACCGGCAGGTTGGCCGAGACGATGTCCTGCACCTTGCCCATCAGCTCATGCTGCCTGGCGC
The DNA here is from genome assembly GCF_052078665.1 of Inquilinus sp. CA228. Lineage (NCBI taxonomy): Bacteria > Pseudomonadati > Pseudomonadota > Alphaproteobacteria > Rhodospirillales > Rhodospirillaceae > Inquilinus > Inquilinus sp. CA228. The sequence continues at coordinate 48,824 of NZ_JBQJIK010000015.1, forward strand.
TGTCGGTGGTGGTGCGGAACGCCGCCAGTGCGGCGTCGAGATCGGGGTTGGCGTAGCGCGCCGACCCGGCCTCGACCCGGCCGCCGCTCTTCGAATTGTAGGTGTCGTTGTAGAATTTGAACGGCGTCGCCCCGTCCAGGGTCGAGCCGAGCGCGGCGTCGAAGCTGCCCGCCAGCATCGCCGTGGTCCGCTGCTCCAGCTCCGGCGTGTCGACGCCGGCGTCGATGCCGAGGGCGCGCAGCCCCTCGATCGCGATCTGGGCGTCGTCGACCCAGTCGGACCAGCCGTTCGGCACCAGGATCTTGAACGAGATCGGCTTGCCCGAGGGCGTGGTGCGCAGCCCGTCGGCGCCCGGCTTGTAGCCGGCCTGGTCGAGCAGCGCCTTCGCCTTCTCGACATCGTAGCCCATATAGGCGTCCCACGGTGCCGAATCGGTCTTGCTGCGCCAGTCCGCGAAGCGCGGCGGCAGGCCGCTGGCATGCGCGTTGGCCGTCGGATAGCCGTAGCCGGCGACGGTCACCATCGCCTCCCGGTCCATCGCCAGGCTGACGGCGCGGCGGAAGGCCAGGTCGTTGAACGCCTCGCGGTTGCCCTCGGTCTCCGCCTTCAGGTTGAACATCAGCGAGACGGTCTCGGCCGGCGGCTGCCAGTAATGGTGGTTGGCCGGGTCGGAGGCGACATAGGTCTTCTCGATGTCCGGCAGGAAGGAACCGAACCAGTCGAGCTCGCCGCTCTGCGCGATCGCCAGGGTCTGGTCGTTGCCGGCGATCTGCGGGAACTTCAGGCAGTCGACCTTCAGCGAGGCGGCATCCCAGTAGTTCGGGTTGCGGCACTGCTCGTAGACCTGGGTGGTGAAGCGCCGGATCTCGGTCATCGGGCCGGTGCCGACCGGGTTTTCGTTGGCGGTGGCGACCGGGTCGGGAATGGCCGACCAGACGTGCTTCGGCACGATCGGCAGGTCGCTGAAGGTCTCGGGGAAGGTCGAGTCCACGGATTTCAGGTGGACCGTCACCGTGTGCGGGTCGACGACATCGACCGACTCCACCGCATCGGCCATGCCGTAGGCGTCGATCGCCGGGTTGCCGCGCGCCAGGTCGATCGAATACTTCACGTCCTCGGCGGTGAAGGGCTGGCCGTCGGACCATTTCACCCCGTCGCGCAGCTGGTAGGTGACCGCCTTCAGGTCGTCCGAGAAGCTGAGGCCGGTGGCCAGCCGGTAATAGGGCTTGCCGCCCTCGATTGGGTTGAAGATCACCAGCGGCTCATAGATCAGGTCGATCGTGCTGGCGCGGCGCGAGCCGAGGGCGAACGGGTTGAAGTTGCGCACCCAGGCGCTTTGTTCCTCCATGTGGAGGGTCAGCACGGTCTCGGCGACGGCGGTGGCCGGCGCACCGAGAGCGAGAGTCGCAAGGACGGTGGCTTTCCAGAACTGCATGGTGCCCCCCGATGGCTGTGGATGAATGGCTTTCTTAATTCATTTCGAATTAATCGTGGCCTCAGCCCAAACCGCTTGTCAATACGCTGTGGACTAGACCACCGGATTCAGCAGCGCCTGGAAGCGCGGGGCGTAGGTGCGCGCGATCGGCTCGGTGGCGGCGCCGATGGCGACCGCCCAGGGGCCGGCGGTGCCGATGATGATGCGCGGCTGGGTCCGCCCCGGCCGGTCGGCGAGGGACGGCAGCAGCGGCGCCATCGCCGCGCCCAGCCGGGCCAGCAGCGGCTCGGAGAACTGGCCGCCCAGCAGGATCGCCTCCGGGTCGAACAGCGTCTCCAGCACGTACACCGCGGCGCGCAGCCGGCCGGCCGCCATCTCGATCCACTGTGCCAGCGCCGACTCGTCGCGCTTGCGGATGCCCTCCAGCCGGTCGTGCAGGTCGGCGATGTCCGGGTCGAGGCCGAGATGGCGGGCGACGGCGTAGAGCGAGACCAGCTCCTCCAGCGATGCGTCCGGCATCTCGGCCGGCGGCGGACCGCCGAACATCGCGGCGGGCAGCGTGCCGATCTCACCGGCATTGTGGGCGGCGCCGCGGATCACCTCGCCTTCGACCACGATCGCGGCGCCCAGCCCCTGGCCGATGAAGAGCTGGACGAAGTTCTCCAGCCCGCGGGCGGCGCCGACCATGCGCTCGCCGATCGCGGCCATGCGCGCGTCGTTCTCCAGCGACACCACCAGGCCGGTGCGGGCGGTCAGGTCGGCGACATAGTCGTCCGCCGATTCGATCCAGGCGGCGGGCCGGCCGGCGACCGACGGCAGGGGGATGCCGAACGGTCCCGGCATGGCCAGGCCGATGCCGAGCAGCCGGTCGGGCGCGGTGGCGTCGATCGCGGTGAGGTCGCGGCCGAGCTCGTCCACCAGCTCGGCCAGGGTTGCCTCCCGCGTCGCGGCGTCGCCGGCATGCAGCCAGCGCTTGGCCCGGCGCAGCGGCGTGCCGGACAGGTCCGAGACCACGCCGCGGACCTCGTGATGGTCGAGATGCAGGCCAATGGCGTAGCCGCCGCCGGGCCGGATGCGGTAGGGCGTCGGCGGCTGGCCGCGGCCGCCGGCCACCCGGTCCCCGGTCTCGACCAGCCCGGCGGCGGCGAAATCCTCGATGATGTTGGACACGGTCTGGGACGACAGGCCGCTGCGCCGCGCCAGTTCGGCCCGCGACAGCGGCCCGGACAGGCGCAGCAGGTCGAAGACGACGCGGCGGTTGTGCGCGCTCGCTCCCTCGATATTGGCGCCCGCGCGGCGCGCGGCGGCGACCTCCCGCATCGCTTGTCCCGATCAGTTACCCAATCATTTAGGTTTAATGTTTCCGATCTGGCAAGCCATCCGAAGCAGGAGGGGCCGGGATCACCCGGTCCGGCGCAGATACGCGGCCAGTTCCTCACCGAAGCGCCGCACCTCGCCGAGCGTGTTGTAATGGACCATCGAGGCGCGCAGCGCGCCCGTCGCCATGGGCAGGCCCAGCCGCTGCATCAGCCGCGGCGCGTACATGTGGCCGTCGCGGATGCCGATGCCGGCATCCGACATCGCGTCGGCGATCGGCTGGGGCGACCGGCCGGGGATGTTGAAGCAGATCGTCGGCACGCGCCCGTCCACCCGGGCCTCGTCGGCGATGCCATAGATCGTGGCGCCGCACGCCTTCAACTGGCGCAGCATCTCGCGCGAGAGTTCGGCCTCATAGGTCCGGATCGCGGCCATGGCCGCCACGATGTCGCCGCGGCGGGACCCGGTCGACGGGCCGGTGAAGCCGCGGCCGAGGGCTTCGAGATAGCGCACCGACGCATCCATGCCGGCGACGTTCTCATAGACGAAGGTGCCGGCCTCGATCTTGTAGGGCGGCTCGTCCGGGATGAAGTCCTCGCGGAAGGTCGGCAGGCGCTTCAGCGCGTCGAAGCGGCCCCAGAGGAAGCCCATATGCGGCGAGAAATTCTTGTAGCCGGAACAGACCAGGTAGTCGCAGCCCCAGGCCTGGACGTCGATCAGCCCGTGCGGGCCGTAATGGACGCAATCGACGAAGACCTCCGCCCCCACGTGCTGCGCCGCGCGCGACACCGCGGCGATGTCGACGATGGTGCCGATCGAATGGGCGGTGGCGGTGCAGGCGACCAGCCGCGTGCGCGACGACAGCAGCGGCACCAGGTCCTCGACATGCAGGGTGCCGTCTTCGCGCATGCGCCACCAGGCGAACTTCGCACCGGCGCTCTCCAGCGCCAGCCAGGTGGCGATGTTGGCGTCGTGGTCCATGTCGGTGACCACGATCTCGTCGCGCTCGGCCAAAGTCTGGCCGACGCCGAGGCTGACCAGCCGGATGAAGGAGGTGGCGTTCATGCCGAAGCAGATCTCGGCCGGGTCGTACGCGTTGACCAGCAGCCCGACGCTCTCCCGCGCCTCGGCGACCGCCCGGTCGACGGCGCGGCTCTTGTCATAACGGCCGCCGCGCTGGACGTTGTGATCGACCAGATGGCGGGTGACGGCGTCGAGCACGGTCTGCGGGATCTGAGCGCCGCCGGCATTGTCGAGGAAGATGAAGTCGCCGCCCTTCTGCAGCGCCGGGAACCGGGCCCGCACCGCGTCGATCGGAAATGCGCTGGCGTCTGCTGGCATGTGAGTCACGACAATCTCCGTTGATCGGACGCGGTCAGGACCGGCCGGCGCGCCGCTTGGCGCGGTTTTCGAGATGGCCGATCAGCCGGACCAGCGGCCAGAGGAAGGCGAGATAGATGATCGCGGCGCCGATCAGCGGCGTCGGGTTGGCCATCTGCGCCTGGGCGTCGGTGGCCTGCTTCAGCAGGTCCGGCATGGCGACGACCGAGGCCAGGGCCGTGTCCTTGAACACCGACACGCAGTTGCTGGTCAGCGGCGGGATGATGACGCGGATCGCCTGCGGCAGGATGACCTTGCGCATGGCCAGCCAGAATGGCAGGCCGAGCGCGGAGGACGCCTCGAACTGCCCGCGCGGGATGCTCTCGATGCCGGCGCGGCAGACCTCGGCGGTGAAGGCCGCCAGCACCATCGACAAAGCGAGCGTGGCGGAGACGAAGGAGGACAGCCGGATGCCGATGAAGGGCAGGGCGTAGTAGATCAGGATCAGCAGCACCAGGATCGGCAGCGCCCGGAACACGTCGATGTAGGCGATCGCGAGCAGCCGCAGCGGCCGCGGCGCGTAGAGCCGGGCCAGGCACACCAGCAGCCCGGCCAGCGTGCCGAGGACGATGCTGGTGCAGCCCAGCAGGATGGTGTTGACCAGGCCCCGCAGCAGGATCGGCACGGCGCGCAGCAGCACCGGCCCGTTGAAGAAGGTGTCGATCAGTTCCATGGTCCGGACCGGATGGCGCGGGGCGGGAGGGCCGGGCGCGCCGCCCGGCCCGGCGTCGTCGGTTACTGGGCCTGCGGGATCGGCCCCGGCACGACCGTGGTGGTCCCGGGTTCGGGATCGACCCCGAACCACTTCTTGTGGATCGCGGCCATGGTGCCGTCGGTCTTGATCGCCGAGATGGTGTCGTTGACCCGCTGCAGCAGCGGGTGCCCCTTGCGCGTCATCATGGCGAAATGCTCGCCGGTCGGAATGCGCAGCAGGATCTTCAGCCCGGGCATCTTCGTCATCGCGAACTGCAGGCCCGAGATCTCGGTCGCGCCGGCATCGAGCCGGCCGTTCTGGACCTCGAGCAGCAGGTCCTGCTGCGCGTTGTAGCCCTTGATCTCGGCAAAGCCGAGCTTCTCGGCATTGGCCTTGGCCCAGGCCTCGCCGGTCGACCCGGACAGGACGCCGACGATCTTGCCCTTGAGGTCGTCGAGCGAGCGGATCGGCGATGAGGGCACGCTGAAGATGGTGCCGTCGCTGTCGTAATAGGGCTGGGTGAAGCCTTGGTTCTTGAGACGCTCGTTGTTGACCGAGATCGACGAGATGGCGAAGTCGATGCGGCTGGAACTGGTGGCGGCGAACAGCGCCTGGAAGCCCAGATCCTGGAACTCGACATCCGCGCCGATGCGCTTGGCGATCTCCTTGGCCAGGTCGACCTCGAAGCCCTCGAAGGCGCCGCTGTCGGTCTTGTACTCCCAGGGCGGATTGGCCGGATAGGCCCCGACCGTGATGGTCTCGGCCAGCGCCGGGGATGCGGCTGCCATCCCGGCCGCGACCAGGAGTCCCAGCGTCCTGAAGAATGTCATCATGCGTGCCTCCTCTGCTGTCCCGCATCGCGGGTGTTCTTGGCTTTTCATCGCTGAAGAGGCTGGCGTTGTTCCGGCTTGGGCCGTCCGCTCGCTGGGCGGGCAGGCTGAGACGCCGCCTCATTGGCCGCGCTATGTGATCATGGAGGGTATCCCCGATCAATCGGATTGTTTTAGGTCTGAAGCTTCTCCCATGCAATTCCATGCTTCTCTCGGGCTGTGTACTGGAACACTGAGCCGAGATCGTTGTGATTGCAGATATTCTGACCTAAGGTTCGGGGATGGATCCGCTCCCACCAAGAGGGGCGAGTCCCTTCGAAAACGGGAGGGTACCATGTCAACCGATAGTCTCACCGGCTTGGCGTCTTCATTGCTCGACGGCTCGATCAGGGTGGTCGACCTCACCGCACCCCTCGGGCCGGAGACGCCGGTGATCCAGCTGCCGCCCCAGATCGGCAAGAACACGCCGGCGGTGAAGGTCCACGCCATCTCGCGCTACGACGAGAATGGCCCGTTCTGGGCCTGGAACTGGCTCGAGCTCGGCGAGCACACTGGCACCCATTTCGACGCCCCGGTGCACTGGATCACCGGCCGGGACCATGCCGACGGCACCACCGACCGCATCGCGCCCAAGAGCTTCGTCGCGCCGGTCAATGTGATCGACCGCTCGAAGGAGACCGCTTCCGACCCCGACTATCTGCTGACGGTCGACAGCATCAAGGCCTGGGAGGCCGAGCACGGGGCGATCGAGGCCGGGTCCTGGGTCGTGCTGCGCACCGACTGGTACAAGCGCAATGGGTCGACGGAGACCTTCCTGAACGCCGACCAGAACGGCCCGCACTCGCCGGGGCCGACGGCGGAGGCGATCGAATACCTGCTGTCGAAGGGCATCGTCGGCTGGGGCTCCGAGACGGTCGGCACCGATGCCGGATCGGCCGGCGGCATGACCCCGCCCTTTCCCGCCCACAACCTGCTGCACAAGGCTAACCGCTACGGCCTGGCCAGCCTGTGCCACCTCGACCAGCTGCCACCGAAGGGAGCGATCCTGATCGCGGCGCCGCTGAAATTCGTCGGCGGCACCGGGTCGCCGGTGCGCGCCCTGGCGCTGGTGCCGCGAGCAGGGTAGGGGCCGGCCTCGCAAGACCGGAAGCGGATGGGAGCGCGATGACCGACAGATTTGCCGGAACGGTGCTGCGTCGGCTCGAGCAGGGCGAGACGCGTCCGACCCTGGGCGAGATCGGCCTCAACCAGTTTGCGCCCTATCTGATGAACCGGGTGATGGCGCGGTGGAACGCCAACATGTCCGACGCGCTGAAGGCGCACGACATGACCACCACCAAGATGCGCGCGCTCGCCATCCTCAGCATCTCGTCGTCGATGACCATCAACGAGCTGTCGGTCTACGCGGTCACCGAGCAGTCGACCATGAGCCGCACGCTCGATGCGCTGGAGGAGCAGGGCTATATCCGCCGGCAGCCGCGCGCCGAGGACATGCGGGTCCGCGACATCGCCATCACCGAGGACGGCCGGGCCGTCTTCGACGCGGTGTGGCCCACCATGTACGGGCTGCTGACGCAGATGTTCGAAGGCGTCGACGGCGACGAATACGTCGCCTTCGTCGCCACCCTGCACAAAATCCTGCGCAACATCCGCAAGCACGACATCTGAACCGCCGGGGCGGCGTGCCCCGCGGTCACAGCGTCGCGATCGTCTTCAGCGCGCCGTCGAGGGTCGTGCCGTCCTCGTCGGCCAGGGCGGCCTGGCGCAGCCGTCGCAGCCAGGCCGCGCCGTCGTCCCGGCCGACCAGCAGCGGCAGGCCGGACAGCACCCGCTTGAACTTCGATTCGCCGCGGGCATGCGTGTCGGAATAGCCCTTGACCAGCCGCCGGCATTCCAGGACCTCGACGGCGAGGTCGTAATTGACCCGCAGCGTGTCGAGGGCGGTGGCGAGCCAGGCGTCGCGATGCGCCGTCTCGCGGGCATGGCGCAGCGTGCCGCGGCGGAAGGACCGAAGCGCCGACACGGCCTGCAGCCCCAGGAACCAGAAGATCGTCCCGGTGCGCACGCGCCGGCCGCGGCTGACCAGCCGGTCGAGCCGCGCGAAGAGGGTCGGCCGCGCCTCGATCCAGGCGCCGAGCGCCCTCGGCAGCGTGCCGCAGACCTCTTCCATGCGCGGATGCATGTATTCGGTGGTGCCGACGATCTGGTCCGGGCCGGCGCCGACCTCGCGGCGCACCCGCTCGAACCGGCGCGAGCGGACCTTCAGGTCGGCGACGCGGATCACGTCGTCATAGGCCATCGCCACCGCCACATATTTCGCCGCCGCGACGGTGAAGGCGTGGTCCCTGGCGGCGCCGCCCCGGGCCAGGTCCTCGGCGTGCAGCCGGGCCAGCAGCGTCAGGTATTCGTCGGCATAGGCCGGGTCCTGGTAGTCGGTCAGCCGCTTCACGCCGGCGAACAGCATCGGGTGGGCGGCGGCGGGAAACTCCTGCGCGATGCGCGTGACGAGACGGTCGAGCGCGGGGTGCCCGGCGGCCGCCGGCAGCGCGTCGAAGCGCTTCCCGGGGGCGCGGGCGACGGCCTCGGTCCCCGGCACGGCGGCCCGGTCGCAGGCGGCGCGGAAGGCGGCGACGCTGGCGTCCACGCCCCGGCCACCGGCGCGGATCGTCGCCTCGAACGCATCCCGGGGAAACGGCAGGACCGCGGCCCCGGCCAGGGCGCCGAACATGGCGGCGGAGATCACGCTGCCGCTGCGGCCGGCCAGCGCCTCCATGTCGAAGGCGATGGTGCGCTTGGCGGCGAAGTCGGTCGCGTCGACCACGGCCACGGGGTCGCCGGTGCCGTCGCCCGGCTTCTCCTTCTCGACCACGGCGAAGGCGCGGTGCGTCGACGCGATCAGCGTGGTGCGGTCGGGCGTGACCAGGCCGCGCAGCACCGCGCGCCCGGCCTCCATCAGCTCGGCGGCCAGCACCACGTCGACGTCGCCGGGGGTCGGCATCAAGGCGAAGACCGGGGCGGCGCCCGGCTTCGCGGCGATCATCTCGATATAGTAGATGGTCGCGCCGGTGCGCTGGGCCACGCCGGGGACCGATGTCGACTGGGCGGCCCAGCCATGGCCCTCGGCCAGCGCGACAATCCAGTCGGCCAGGATCCCGCCGCCCTGGCCGCCCATGGCCAGGATGGCGACGGCCAGCGGCCGGTCCTGGGACAGCAGCGAACGATCCGGCGCCACGGCGCTCATTCGGCGAAGACGATGCGGCGGCTCTCGCGGCGGCGCTGCAGCCAGCCGATCACCGCCCCGCGCAGCCGGGCCAGCAGCCGGTCGGCCCGGGTCGGGTTCTGGATGATGTCGGCCCGGTAGAAGGACGGGCACAGGATCGCGGCCTCGGAGACCTCGCCGCAATTGCCGCAGCCGACGCAGGACTGGTCGATGGCGGCGACCGGATCGTCCTTCAGCGGATCGTCGGTGTGCTTCACCGAAAGCGAGGGGCAGCCGGACAGCCGGATGCAGGCGTGGTCGCCGGTGCAGACATCCTCGTCGACGCCGAAGCGCTGCCGGACCACGCGCCGCCCTTCCTTCACCGCCCGGGCCAGCAGCGGCTTGATCCGGCGCTGCTTGTTCAGCATGCATTCGGACGAGGCGACGATGATCTTCGGCCCGGGCTCCGGCGTGGTCAGTGCCTCGCGGAAGGTGTCGCGCAGCCGGGCGACATCGTAGGTCCGGTCGATCTGGCGCACCCATTTGGCGCCGATGCCCCGGACCGCGTCGGTGATGGCGTTGTTGGTCTGCCGCCGCGGGTTGTCGGCGCGGGAGGACGGGATGTCCTGGCCGCCGGTCGCGGCGGAATAGTAGTTGTCGACGATCAGGATGACGCCGTCATGCTTGTTGAACACGGCGTTGCCGATCGAGGAGGCGAGGCCGTTGTGCCAGAAGCCGCCATCGCCCATCACCGAGATCGCGCGCTTGTCCGCCTTGACGTTGAAGGCCGAGGCCGAGGCCGGGCCGAGGCCGTAGCCCATCGTCGTGGCGCCGATGTTGAAGGGCGGCAGGATCGAGAACAGGTGGCAGCCGATATCGGCCGAGACGTGGTGCTGCCCGAGCTCCTTCTCGGTCAGCTTCAGTGCGGCGAAGATCGGCCGTTCGGGGCAGCCGGTGCAGAAGCCGGCCGGGCGCGGCGGCACCACCGCGGCCAGCGTCTTGACGCGCTGGTCGGCCAGCACCGCCGAGGCGTCCGGGGGTGGCGGGCGGTTGCCGAGCAGTACCGGCGCATGGGCCTCGAGGAAGGCCGAAAGCCCCTTCATCAGCGCCGGCGCGGTGTATTCGCCGCCCATCGGCAGCACGTCCTTGCCGGCGACCCGGGTCTGGATGTCGCGGCGCTTCAGGATGGCGTTGAGCGACTGCTCGATGTAGTCGGGCGAGCCCTCCTCGACCATCAGCACCGCGTGTTTCGACGCGCAGAAGGCCGCGAGCTCGTCGTCGATCAGCGGGTAGGCGACGTTGAGCACATGGATCGGGACCAGCGAGCGGCCGTAGATGTCGGCCAGGCCGAGCAGCTGCAGCGAGCGGATCAGCGAGTTGTAGAGCCCGCCCAGGACGACGATGCCGACATCGCCCTCCGCCGGGCCGAAGGTCTCGTTCAGCCGGCGGCTCTTGATGAACTCGACCGCGGCGGGCCAGCGCTGCTCGATCTTCTCCTTCTCGTGCAGGAAGGAGGCGGGCGGCAGCACGATCCGGCTGGTGTCGCGGACCGGGTTCTCCATCGCCTGCCGCAGCGTGAAGGCCGGGCGCTTGTTGTCCTTGGCGGTGAACTGGCCATGGACATGGCAGGTGCGGATGCGGACCTGCAGCATCACCGGCGTATGCGTGGCTTCGGAAAGCTCGAACCCGGTCTCCACCGCCTGCACGATCGACGGCAGGTTTGGACGCGGGTCGAGCAGCCAGATCTGCGACTTCATCGCATAGGCGTGGCTCCGCTCCTGCATGATCGAGGAGCCCTCGCCGTAATCCTCGCCGATGATGATGAGGGTGCCGCCGGTGACCCCGCCCGACGCCAGGTTCGACAGTGCGTCGGCGGCGACATTGGTGCCGGCGGTGGATTTCCAGGTCACGGCGCCGCGCAGCGGATACATCACCGAGGCCGACAGCATCGCCGCGGCCGCCGCCTCGGAGGCGGAGGTCTCGAAATGGACGCCCAGCTCCTCCATCACATCCCTGGCGTCCGACAACACGTCCATGAGATGGGAGATCGGCGAGCCCTGATAGCCGCCGACATAAGCGACGCCGGATTGCAGCAAGGCCTTGGTGATCGCGAGGATGCCTTCGCCCTTGAAGGTTTCGCCCTCCCCGAGCTTCAGATCCTCGACCTCCCGGGCAAATGAGCGCTCGGCCATGGCGTTCCTCCGCCGGCGACTCCTCCGGCGCAAATTATTTGCAAAAGCATATTTCGGGACGGGTCATTGTTCAACCGGCGATCGGCCGGGCGGGATCGTTGACCTGGCCGGGCCAGGCCCATATTGTCTGCGCCCCTTTCGATAGTCCGGGGGCCGCCATGGCCCAGATCCTGGTTCAGGGCCTGGCGAAGTCCTATCGCGTGGCCGAGCGTGACCCCGGCGTGCTGGGCGCCATGCGCGGACTCCTGCGCCGGCGCTGGCGCACGGTCGAGGCGCTGAAGGATGTCAGCTTCACCCTGGAGCGTGGCGAGCTGCTGGGCTTCATCGGGCCCAACGGCGCCGGCAAGTCGACCACCATCAAGATCCTGTCGGGGATCCTGCGGCCCGATTCCGGCCGGGTCGAGGTCGACGGCCTGGTGCCGTACCGCGACCGCATCCGGCATGTCGGCCGGATCGGTGTCGTGTTCGGCCAGAGGACGCAGCTGTGGTGGGACCTGCCGGTGGCCGACGGCTTCGACCTGCTGCGCGACATCTACCGGGTCGATCCGCACCGCTACCGGGCGACCCGCGACGAGCTGGTCGGGATGCTGCGGCTGGAGCGCCTGCTGGACCAGCCGGTGCGGCAGCTCTCGCTCGGCCAGCGCATGCGGGCGGAGCTGGCCGCGGCCCTGCTGCACGAGCCGTCGATCCTGTTTCTCGACGAACCGACGATCGGCCTCGACGCGCCCTCGAAGCTGGCGGTGCGGGACTTCGTCAAGCGGCTGAACCGGGAGCGCGGCGTCACCATCCTGCTCACAACCCACGACATGCACGACATCGAGGCCCTGGCGGAGCGGGTGATCGTCATCGGCCATGGCCGGGTCCTGGCCGACAGCCCTTTCGAGGCCCTGTGCGCCACTGTGCTGGCCGAGCGCAGGCTGTTCGTGGATTTCGCCGGGGATGCGCCCGATCTCGTCCTGCCCGGCGCCGAGGTCCGGGTCCGAAACGGCCGGTCGGTCGAGCTCGCTTTCGATCCCCGGGTGACCGGCGCCCCGGCCCTGATCGCGGCGATCACGGCCGAGCACGCGGTCGAGGACATCCATGTCGAGCAGCCTGCGATCGAGGAGGTGATCGCCCGGTTCTACGACCTGCATGGCGCCGGCGAGGCCTGATCCATGGAGGCCCTCCGCCCCTATACCGCCGCCTTCGCCTCGCGCTTCCTGCTGATGATGCAGTACCGGGCGGCGGCCCTGGCCGGTTTCGCCACGCAATGCTGGTTTGGCGCGGTGCGCGTCATGGTGCTGGCAGCGTTCTACCTGGGCGCGCCCGAGGCCGCGTCCCCGGCATCGCTCAGCCTGTCCCAGGCCGTGACCTATACCTGGCTGGCGCAGGGCCTGCTGGCCCTGCTGCCCTGGATGGCGGATCCCGACATCGCCGCTTCGGTGCGCACCGGCGCGATCGGCTACGACAGGCTGCGTCCGGTCGACGCCTACGCCCTGTGGTATGCCCGCACGGCCGGCTGGATGACGGCCCGCGTCGTTCCCAGGGTGGCTCTGATGATCCTGGCCGCCGGGATCGTCCTGCCCCTGATCGGCCAGGCCGAATGGGCCTGGCAGCCGCCGCCGAGCGCCTCCGCGGCCCTGCTGTTCATCCTTTCGCTGACCTTGGCGGCGGCGCTGTCCTGCGCCGTCGTCATGCTGATCAACATCGTCGTGGTGGCGACGCTCAACGCCCGCGGCGTCAACGCCCTGGCCGTGCCGGTGGTCATCGTCTTCTCCGGCTCGCTGCTGCCCCTGCCGCTCTATCCCGACGCGATCGCCGCCATGCTGTTCGTGCAGCCTTTGGCGGGTGTCCTCGACATCCCCAACCGGATCTATGCCGGCGCGCTGACGGGCGTCACGGCATGGGCCGGACTCGGGTTGCAGGCGTTCTGGACCCTCGCCCTGATCCTCGCGGGCAGGCTGTGGCTGGGCCGCGTCATGCGCCGCCTCGAAGTCCAGGGAGGGTAGGGGATGAACGGCCTCACCCTGCTCGGCCGCTATTTCGCGGCGTCGATCCGCAGCCAGATGCAGTACCCGGCCTCGGCGCTGATGCTGACCGTCGGGCAGCTGGCCGCGACCGCGATCGAGATGGTCTCGATCTGGGCGCTGTTCGACCGGTTCGGCGCGGTCAAGGGCTGGAGCCTCGGCGAGGTGATGTTCTTCTACGCCCTGATCAACATCAGCTTCTCCATCGCCGATTTCATCACCCGCGGCTTCGACGTGTTCGGCACCGATTTCGTGCGCACCGGCGATTTCGACCGCCTGCTGCTCAGGCCCCGCTCGGCGACTCTGCAACTGGTCGGTCACGACTTCCGCATCAGCCGGTTCGGCCGGTTCCTGCAGGCGGCCGTCATCCTGGCGGGGGCCACCGCGTCCCTGCACTTCGCCTGGACCCCGCAGGCCGTCGCCCTTGCCGTTTGGACGGTGGCCGGCGGCACCGCTTTCTTCGTCGCCCTCTTCGTTCTCCAGGCGGCGATGGCCTTCTGGACCATCGAAAGCCTCGAGGCCGTCAACGCCCTGACCTATGGCGGCGCCTATGCGGGCCAGTTCCCGATGGGCCTCTACGCCCGCTGGTTCCGCGGCTTTCTGACCTTCGTCGTGCCGCTGGCCTGCGTGGCGTACTATCCGGTCCTCGCCATCCTGGGGCGGCCCGATCCCCTCGGGGCGCCCGACTGGCTGCTGCCGGTCACGCCGGCGGCGGGATTTGCCTTCCTGGCCCTCGCGTTCCTGGCGTGGCGGCACGGCGTGACGAAATACATGTCCACCGGCAGCTGAGCCTGGACGGCCGCCCGGATCGGAACGGCGGCGGAGCCACACCCAGCAGTGTCGGAAACCTGTAGGTTCGAGGTACGATATGCCGGACAAAGCCCCGGCTCCTCGAGCTACGACGACTGAACCAACGGCCCAAGCCGCGCCGGCCGGCGAACAGGGAGCGCAGCCGAGCCATGACCGAAGCCCCGCGCGATCCTTCGACGGCTCGCGATCCCGCGTCCCTTTTGGTCGGCGCGATCGCCGCGCAGGTGATCGGCGGGCTGGTCGCGCAGATGTCGCCCTTGATGATCGGCGGGTTCATGGCCGGCCTCTCGCTGTCGGAACGCGACGCCGGCTTCGTCGCCTCCGTCGAATTCCTCACCCTCGCCGTCACCGCGATCGCCATCGCGCCCGTGCTGCCCCGGCTGTCCTATCGGCGCGTCGGCCTCGCCGCCGTCGCGCTGGCGCTGCTCGCCCAGGGCGCATCGATCTTCAGCGCGTCGCTGGCGTCGCTCGCCCTGCTGCGCGGACTCGCGGGCGTCGGCGAGGGCGCGCTTTGGGCCGTGTCGCTCTCCATCATCGCCTCCCGGTCCCGCAACCCGGACAAGATCTACGGCTATTTCCAGGTGGTCTGGGCCCTGGGCAGCATCCCGCTCTTCGCCGTCGGCGGCGAGCTCACCGCCGCCTACGCGCATCAAGGCATCCTCGCGCTGATCGCAGGCGTGACCCTGGCACTCGCGCCGCTCCTGCTCCTCACCCCGGATGCCCGCGCCAGAAGCGACGACGCGGCAACGGACACGGCGCGGGCCTCCCCACTGCTCGGCGTCATGACGCTCGCGGCGATCGTGCTCTACGTGACCGCCTCCGCCGCGATCTACGCGTTCAGCGCGCCACTCGGCGAGCGCGCCGGCCTCGACACGGGCGCGGTCGGCTATGCGCTGACCGTCACGTCGCTGGTCGGTCTCGCCGGCGCCGCAGCCGCCACTGCGCTCAATGTGCGCTGGGGACGGACGATCCCGATCTCGGGGTTCTGCGTCGTCTTCGCGCTGGTCACCCTCGCGCTCTGTCTCTCGCACGACCAGACCACCTATATCGTCGCCCTCGTCGCGTCGGGCATCATCTACTACTTCTCGATGCCCTATCTGTTCGGCCTCGCCGCGGCGCTCGACTGCAGCGGGCGGTGGGCCGCAGCGGCAGGCTCGGCCTATCTGCTCGGCTTCGCCGCCGGCCCCCTGGCGGCCGGCGCGGTGATCGGGGCGTTGGGCTACGCCAGCCTCGCCGCGGCCTGCGTCGCCATCACGGCCGCCGCCTGGGGGCTCGCCATGATCGTCAATCGGCATCTGAAAGGGACGGCCCGCGCCGCGCTCCCCACCGACGCCCCGGCGTGACGTCGCCCCGGCCCGACGTGACGACGCGCCGTCAGTCCTCTGTCTTCTCGCGCAACTCGGCCGGCAGCGCCTCCCAGACGCGAACGAGCTCGCCGACGGAATTCAGCTGCATCTTGCGCATGACGTTGCTGCGGTGGAGCTTGACGGTGACCTCGCTGATGGCAAGGTCATAGGCGATCTGCTTGTTGAGGCGCCCCAGCGCCACGGCGCACATCACCTGCCGCTCGCGCCGGGTCAGGGTGTTGTAGCGGTCGACATGCAGCCGGGCGACCCGGGCCTTGGCGCGCTGCGCAGCATCGATCGCAACGCCCGCAAACACCGCGTCCAGCAGCGTCTGGTCCCGCACCGGCTTGGTGAGAAAATCCACGGCGCCGGCCTTCATCGCCTGGACCGTCATCGGTATGTCGCCGTGGCCGGTGAGGAAGATGATCGGCTTGGGGTTGCCGCTCTGGGCCAGGTGATGCTGCAGATCGAGGCCGCTGGCCCCCGGCATTCGTACATCCAGGATCATGCAGCCGGGGTTGTCCAAGACGTCGGCGTCGAGGAATTCGCGGGTCGAAGCGAAGCAGGCCGGCTGGAGACCCGCCGACAGGATCAGCTCCGACAGCGCCTCCCGGACAGGCGCATGGTCATCGACAATGATGACGAGCGGTTGCTCCGCCTTACTCCTCAGCTGCGGCGGTGCCGATCTCCGCAGGAGCGGCTGGTCAAGTTGCATGATCACCCTCCCTGTCTCGATTGCGTAAGGCGTCGCCGACGGCCGCAAGCAGGGCCTTGGCGTCGAAGGGCTTGCGGAAGAACCCGCTGATGCCCTGGGCTCGGTCCTGATCCGCGATTTCGTGGCGGCCGGTGATCAGGAACACCGGCAGCTCCGGACGCACCCTCTTCACCAGGTCGCGAAGCTCGAAGCCGTCCTGGCCGGGCATCCCGATATCGGTGATCAGCAGGTCCAGGCCCGCCAGACCGCTGATCAGCAGCGACCCCGCCGACGAGAAGCTGCGGGCGACATAGCCCGCGGACTCCAGAAGCTCCTCCAGCGACTCCAGCAGCCTTGGATCGTCATCGACGATCGCCACGACGGATCTAGGCTCGCTCACGCTCAACTCCCCCGGCTCGGCGCGAATGCGTGATCGGTATGTCCAATCTCTCCGCGATCCGCACGAGATCGGCGAGCGACGCCGCCGCCATTTTCTGCATCACGTTCCGTCTGTGGATCTGCAGCGTGACCTCGCTGATCCCCAGTTCGGCGGCGGCCTGCTTGTTGAGAAGACCGCTCACCACAAGCGGTAGCACCTCGCGTTCGCGCGGCGTCAGGTCAAGGTAGCGTTGCCGCAACGCGCCGAGCTCGGCGCGCTCCGATCGCTTCTCCCGATCCTGGGCGATCGCCGCCTCGACTGCGGCCATCAGGTCTGCATCGCTGAAGGGCTTGGTCAGGAAGTCCACGGCGCCATGCTTGATCGCGCGCACCGACGATGGAATGTCGCCATGCCCGGTGATGAAGACGATCGGGGGATGGACGTGGTGGGACAACTGCTTCTGGAACTCCAGGCCGTTGATGTCGGGCAGCTCGACATCGAGGATCAGGCACGCCGGGAGATCGGGCTTCGCAGAGGCGACATAGTCCGCGGCGGCGGCGAAGGTCTCGGCCCGCCATCCCAGGGACTCCAGCAGCTCGCCGACCGCCTCGCGCACCCTGGCGTCGTCATCCACCACGAAGACGATCTCCTCGCGCGGGCTCATGGTGCCTCGCCCGCCCTCAGCGGCAGCGTGAAGGCGACGATCGCCCCGCGCTGCTCGCTGTCGGCGGTCCAGAGGCGGCCGCCATGCGATTCGATGATCGAACGGCAGATGGGCAGCCCCATGCCCATGCCATCCGGCTTGGTCGTGAAGAACGGCTCGAAGACGCGCTCGGGATCCTTGAAACCCGTGCCGGCGTCGCGAACCTCGACCCGGATCGCGTCGGGGCCGTCACGCCAGGAGCGGATCTGGAGCGCACGCGCGCCGTCGGCCACGGCGTCCATCGCCTCGATCCCGTTCCGGATCAGGTTCACGAACACCTGCTGGACCTGGACGCGATCGAGCGCGACCGGCGGCAGGTCCGGCTCGAGAGCCGTCCTGATGCGGATGTCCTTCGCCGCGATCTCGTCGGCCATCAGCCGGCAGACCTCGCCGATCAGCCGGTTGACGTCTTCCGGCGACCTGGCGTGCGGCGTGCGACGGAACAGGGCCCGGATGCGGCTGACGACATCCGCAGCCGCGTTGGCGTCGCGGGTGATGCGCTCGGCCGTGATCTTCGCGCGCTCGAGGTTCGGAGGCTCGGCGGACAGCCAACGGTGGCAGGCGTGGGAGTTGGCGACGATCGCGGCCAGCGGCTGGTTCACCTCATGCGCGATCGAAGCGGAAAGCTCGGACAGGCTTGCGGCCTGCGTCGCCCGCGCGAGCTTGTCGGAGGCGCGCCGCAACGCCTCTTCGGCGTGCACCTGATCGTCGATGTCGTGGCAGAGGCCGAACCACTGGACAATGTGTCCGTGCTCATCCCGCATCGGCTCGGCGCGGCCCGACATCCAGCGATACACGCCATCCGCACGACGCAGGCGATACTTCATCGAGAAGCGCTCGCCCGTGACGAGGCAGCGGCCGAGCACGTCTCCCACCTCCTCCGCATCGTCCGGGTGGAAGATGGTGTCGAACACCACTTCCAGCCGGCTCTTGTCCGCCAGGTCCATGCCGAGAAATTCCGCCATGTGCCTGTTGGCGAGGGTGGTCTCCCCGTCCGGGGTCAGGCGCCAGAGATTGCTCGGAACCATGTCCACGAGCAGCGAGAGCTCCCGCTCACGGCCACGCAATGCTTCCTCGGCAAGCAGCCGATCGTCGATGTCGTGGCAGAGGCCGTACCACTGGATGATGCGTCCGCCCTGATCCCGCATCGGCTCCGCGCTGCCCTCCATCCAGCGATAGACGCCGTCCGCCCGACGCAGGCGATACTTCATGGAGAAGCTCTCGCCGGTGACGAAGCAGCGATTGAGCGCCTGGCCCAGGCTGGCGGCATCATCGGGATGGACGGCGGTCTTTATGAAGGCCGCCAGCCGGCTCGTGTCGGGCTTGTCCGCATCCGCTATATCCAGGCCGAGATAATCGATCAGGCGCTTGTTGGCGAAGATCGGCTCGCCGTCCGGAGTCAGCCGCCAGAGGTAGATCGGGACCATGTCGACGAACTGCGAAAGCTCTCGCTCCCGGTCGCGCGACGTTTCCTGTGCGCGCACCTCGTCGTCGATATCGAGAGACACGCCGTACCATTGCACGATCGCTCCGCCCTGATCGCGCCGAGGCTCCACCCGGCACTCCGCCCAACGATAGACGCCGTCTCTTTCACGCCAACGAAACCGCATCACGCCGGCGCCGCCGGTTTCGGATGTGTTTTGCAACGCGCGCTGCACATCCGGGGCGTCTTCGGGATGAACGAGCTCCTGCAGCAGCTTGTCGATGCGCGGCTCCTCAAGATCCATAAGGTGCGGGACGACGGAGCGGAGATGGTCTCGGTATCTCTTGTTGAAATAGACCGGCCCGCCTGTCGACGTTGCGCTCCAGATGCGGATCGGCACGGCGTCGATCGTCTCCTCAAGCTGCTGCTTGCTCTGCCGAAGCGCCTCCTCCACCTGCATCTGGTCGTCGATGTCGTGACAAAGGCCGTACCACTGGACGATGCATCCGCCCTGATCCCGCATCGCTTCCGCGCGGCTCGACATCCAGCGATACACGCCGTCGGCACGCCGCAGCCGATACCTCATGGCAAAGGGCTCGCCGGTCCGGAGGCAACGGCCGAGCGTGTCCATGAACGCCGCTGCGTCGTCCGGATGGACGGTGGCCTCGATCATGGCCGCCAGCCGGGTCATCCCCGGCTTGTCGGTATCCGCCACGTCCAGTCCGAGGAAATCCACCATGCGCTTGTTGAAGAAGGTCGGCTCGCCATCGGGCTGCAGGCGCCAGACGTGGCTCGGGACCATGTCCACGAGCTGCGAGAGCTCCCGCTCCCGGTCGCGCAACGCCGCCACGGTTTTCTCGTAGACGCCGATGTCGATCGCCAGGCCCTGCTGGGGGCGCGTTGCTATCATGATCGGCTGCTCCTGCCGGACAATGAACCCCAGGGACCGTCAACGCTCCGTCCGGCAATTGTCCTCGATATCCGGGCTGGAGGAATCGCACCCCATCCTACTCCCGCCATGGCCCAAGCCGCACCTCATGGAAATCCATGCATTGCACGGAGATGCGGCCGCCGCGGCCGCCTATGGGGAGAGCCTCCCCGTGTTTCAGGCTCGACATTTCATGTCAACTCCGACAAAGATCGTACACGAAATTCAGAAGATCGCGTGTCGAGTCCCGAGGCTGGGCATGGAGGTGGGCGTTGGGAGGCGGCGTGGAGGCACAGCCCGTGAGCGTCATTCCCGGCCCGGACCTGCCGGCCTTCCAGTCGGCGGACCGCGAGGCCTCGGTCTATGAGGCGATCCGCGAGGACATCATCTCGGGCCGCATCCCGGCCAATGCCCGGCTGATCGTCGCCGATCTCGCCGAACGGCACGGCACCTCGACCAATCCGGTGCGCGAGGCGCTGCAGCAGCTCCGCGGCGAGGGCTTCGTCGTGATGACGCCCAATCGCGGGGCGCGCGTGCGGCCGATCGACCAGGATTTCATCCGCGACATCTACGAAATCGAGGTCCTGATCGAGCCGGCGCTGACGCGCTGGTTCGTCGGCATCGCCACCGAGGCCGACATCGCCGCGCTGGAGGCGCTGCACGCCGAGATGCTGCGGCTCAACTATTCCGACCCGGTGCGGCACGGGCTGCTCGACACCCAGTTCCACCACACGATGTATGAGCGCCACTACAACCGGCACGCGGTCGATCTGTGGTGGAAGCACCGCGAGATCCTGCGCGCGATCAGCCGGCGGCTGCCGATCTCGCTCGGCCGCCAGGCGACGGTGATGCGGGACCATCAGGATGTCCTGGACGCGATCAAGGTCCAGGATGCCGATGCGGCGGCGGCCGTGATCGCCCGCCATGTCGAAGGATCTGGCCGCCACATCATCGAGCAGATGCGTGCGGCGCGCCGCATTGGCGGTTGAGCTAATCGTGAAACTGACCTAGGCTGCCGACAAAATATACAAGATGCGAATTGCTTTGCGATGGGCAATATCGCTGCAGGAGGAAGAAGACAGGAAGCCACCGGGCATAGCGTTTCCGGACGGGAAATGTGTCTGTTCTCGATCGATTGTTGTCGATCGAGGCGGGAGATCTTTTGGCTTTGTGGAAAAAGGGAAGCGCGTCGTCGCACCGGAACGGCGCCCGAGAGGTGCAAAGAGCGACATTTGCACCATTCGACAATCACAGGGAGGAGATCTGTCCTATGGTCAATCTGAAACGCCTCGCCGGCCTTGTGCTCGCCGCGGCGGCGATCATGGCGCCGGCCGCGGCCTTCGGGCAGAGCGCCGGTTTGCCGGCCGCACAGGAAATCACGCCCAAGGGCGCGCTGCCGACCGTGCCCCGCAACCAGACGCTCGTGCTCGGCTGGGGCGTCGCCGGCGGCACCTCCGTCGGCACCACCAACCCCTGGGTGCTGCCGGGCTATACCCATCAGGAGGGCAACAACCTGCTGTTCGAGCCGCTGATGTACTTCGCCATCTTCAAGGGCGAATTCGTGCCGTGGCTGGCCGACAGCATGGAATACACCACGCCGGACTTCACCACGCTCGAGATCAAGCTCAACAAGGACGCCAAGTGGAGCGACGGCAAGCCGGTCACGTCCAAGGATGTGGTCTACACCTTCGAAGGGCAGATGAAGTATGAGACGCTGCCCTATCACGCGCATTTCGAGCAGTTCGTCGACAGCGTCAGCGCCAAGGACGACCTGACCGTCGAGGTCAAGTTCAAGCAGCCGGCGCCGCGCTTCAAATTCGAGGTGCTGACGGAGAAGTTCGACACCGGCGTGCCGATCGTGCCGGCGGAATGGGAAGCGGCCCAGCCGAACCCGACGGCGGCCGTGGGCCTCGACGCCATCCCGCATTCCGGCCCGTATGACGTCGTCGCCTGGAACGCCAACCAGAAGATCCTCGACCTGCGTCCCGACTGGTGGGCGGTGAAGGCCGGGCGGATCGGCGAGCCGGCGGTGAAGCGCGTCGTCATCGTCAACGTGCTGAACCAGCCGATCGACACGGTGGCCCAGCGGCTGGTGAACAACGAGTTCGATTCCTCGGTCGACATGCGCGCCCAGGTGATCGGCAACATCGTCGAGCAGAACAAGGACATCCAGTCCTGGACCGGCACGGAATCGCCCTATGGCTATCTCGACTGGTGGCCGAACTCGCTGTGGATGAACACCCAGCTCGAGCCATACAACGACGTGCGGGTGCGCAAGGCGATCAGCCTGGCGATCGACCGCGACCGCATCAACGAGGTGCTCTACGATGGCGCCAAGATCGCGACCATCTATCCGTTCCCGCTGTATCCCAACCTGCAGAAATTCGCCGACTCCGACGCCGTGAAGGCCGAGCAGGCGAAGTACGAGCCGGGCAAGTTCGACGTCGCGGAGAGCGAGAAGCTGATGACCGAGGCCGGCTTCAGCAAGAACGGCGATGGCCTCTGGGAGAAGGACGGCAAGACCTTCGACGCCACCATCCAGGCCTTCGAACCCATCCATGGCGACATCGCCCCGGTCCTGGCGGAGATGCTGCGCCAGGCGGGCTTCGACGCCAACGTCAATTTCGGCACCGACGCCTTCCAGAACATGGTGGACGGCAAGCCCGGCCTGTATCTCTTCGGCCACGGCGCTAGCCTGTACGACCCGTTCGAGGCGCTGAACCTCTATCACGGCAAATACAGCAGCGCGACCGGCGTGGCGGGGGGCGCCAACCGTTTCTCGCGCTACAAGAACCCCGAATTGGACAAGATCCTCGACGAGATCTCGCCGCTCAACTCCGACGATCCGAAGTTCCAGGAGGGCGCGGCGAAGGCGCTGGGCATCTACTGGCGCGACACGATCGACGTGCCGGTGATCCAGTGGCTGCACCGGATCCCCTACAACAACCACTACTGGAAGGGCTGGCCCAGCGCCACCAACCTCGCCGGCGGCACCAACGGCGCCTTCTGGGCCCATACCGGCCTGCTGGTGATCGCGGCGCTGCAGCCGTCGGGCGCGCCGTAACCGTTCGCTTGCGACAGGTGCGCGCCCCAGGGCGCGCACCTCCTGTCCGGCAACAGCACCAGGATCGTCCCCGTGACTGTCAAGCTCATCATCCGGCGTCTTCTGTTCCTCGTCCTGGTGGTCTGGGCGGCTTCGACCATCGTCTTCCTCATCCCGCGGCTGTCCAGCCGCAACGCGCTGCGCGAGCGGTTCGGCGAGCTGGCCCGCACCGGCGGCTTCTCGCCGGCCGATCTGGAGAAGATCATCGCCTCGATGCAGCAGCAATTCGGGCTCGAACAGCCGCTGTACCACCAGTACTGGACCTATCTCGGCAACATCCTGCGGATGGATTTCGGCTATTCGCTGTACCGCTATCCCTCGACCGTGTCCGAGGTGATCGCGCAGTCGCTGCCCTGGACCATCGGCCTGCTGCTGGTTACCACCATCCTCAGCTTCATCATCGGCAACCTGCTCGGCGCCGTCGCCGCCTGGCCGCGGGCGCCGCGCTGGCTGCGGGCCTTCGCCGCGCCGTTCATCCTGCTGACCGGCGTGCCGCCGGTGATCATGGCCATCCTGCTGTTGTTCTTCATCGGCTTCCGGCTGAAATGGCTGCCGCTCGGCGGCGCCTATTCCGCCGGGGTGGTGCCGAACCTGTCCCTCGGCTTCGCCCTCGACATGCTGCACCACCAGGTGCTGCCGGCGCTGTCCCTGATTCTCGGCTCGGTCGGCGGCTGGGTGCTGTCGATGCGCGGCATGGGCGTCACCATCCAGGGCGAGGACTACGTCAACTTCGCCGAGCACAAGGGCCTGACCGGCGGCCGGATCTTCCGCGACTATTATCTGCGCAACGCGATGCTGCCACAGGTGACCGCGCTGGCCCTCGCGCCCGCCGCCATCGTCACCTCGGCGATCATCGTCGAGGGGTTGTTCGGCCTGCCGGGCATCGGCAGCGCGCTCAACCTCGCCATCCGCGCCAACGACTTCCCGACCATCTACGGCATCGTGGTGTTCATCACCATCGCCGTGGCGCTGCTGATGACCGTGGTCGAGTTCCTGTACCCGCTGCTCGATCCCCGCGTCCGCAATTCGTGAGGAGCGTGAGACATGACGATCGCCACGCTCTCGCCCTCCGCCGAACCCGTCTTCCAGCGCCCGGGCCGCCCCGTCCTGGTGCTGCGCTACCTGCGCCGCAACAAGGGGCTGGCCCTCGGCGTGCTGATCCTGCTCGGCCTCGTGGCCTTCACCATCATCGGGCTGATGACGATCAACCCGAAGGACGCCTATCCGCTGTCGGTGGCGGTGAAGAAGCCGCCGAGCCTGCGCTACCCCTTCGGCACCGATTTCTTCGGCCGCGACCTGTTCTCCGCCATGGTCGTGGGCATGTGGCAGACGGCCCTGATCGGCTTCATCGCCGGCGGCCTGGGCACGCTGATCGGCGTCGTGCTCGGCTTCATCGCGGCCTATTTCAGGGGCTGGAGCGACGCCGTGATCCGGACGATCTGCCAGATCCTGACGCCGATCCCGGTGCTGCTGATCCAGGTCGTCATCGCCGGTTCGCTCGACAAGCGCGACGTCACCATCCTGACCATGGCGCTGATCGTCGTGCTGCTGGCCTGGATGGGGCCGACGCTGGTGATCCGCTCCCAGGTTCTGACCATGAAGGAACGGCAGTTCGTCGCCGTGGCCAAGCTGTCGGGCGTCAGCGATCTCGGCATCATCTTCAAGGAGATCCTGCCCTGCCTGCTGCCCTTCATCGCCGCCGCGTTCGTGGCGCAGGTGTTCTCGGCCGTGTTCGCCGCCTTCTACCTCGCCGTGCTCGGGCTCGGGCCGCTGCGCGAGCCGCTGCTGGGCAACATCATCTGGGCGGCGCAGTCGCAGGGCGCCTTCTTCAACGGCTGGTGGTGGTGGCCGATCATCCCGTCGGTGGCGATGATCCTGATCCTCGGCTCGCTGGCCCTGATCAACATGGGGCTGGATGAGCTGGCCAATCCCCGCGTGCGCAGGACGGAGTGACGGCGATGGCCATGACCCTTGCGCCGACCCGGGAGCGGACCGTGACACCTCCAGCCGTGGTGGCGGAGGCCGATCCGGTCCTCAGCGTCCGCAATCTCGAGGTCACCTACTACACCGACTCCGGCCGCGCCAAAGCACTCGACGATGTCAGCTTCACGCTGAACGCCGGCGAGAAGCTGGGCATGGTCGGAGAGTCCGGATCCGGCAAGAGCACGCTGGCGCTGGCCATGATGCGGATGATCAAGCCGCCGGGCCGGATCGAGGGTGGTGCTGTGATGGTCGGCGGTGCCGACCTGATGGCGCTGGACGCCGAGGGGATGCGCCGGGCCCGGCTGTCGCGCATCGCCTATATCCCGCAGGGCGCGATGAACTCGCTGAACCCGGTGACCCGGATCGGCGCCCAGATGGTCGACGCGGTGAAGTCGCATCTGCCGGGCGAATCCCGCGCGGCGATCGAGGCGCGCTGCAAGCGGGCGCTGCAATCGGTCGATCTCGATGTCGGCGTCTACCGCATGTATGCCCATGAGCTGTCGGGCGGCATGAAGCAGCGCGTCTGCATCGCCATCGGCATCCTGCTCGACCCCCACGTCATCATCGCCGACGAGCCGACCAGCGCGCTCGACGTCGTCACCCAGCGCCAGGTGATGGAGACGATCGATACCGTCCAGAAGGCGATCAACGCCGCGGTCATCCTGATCGGCCACGACATGGGCCTGATGGCGCAGTTCGTCGACAAGGTCGCGGTGATGTATGCCGGGCGGCTGGTCGAGGTCAGCACGGTCCGCGAGATGTTCACGGACCCGAAGCACCCCTATTCCCAGGCGCTGATCGAGAGCCTGCCGAGCCTGGAGAACAAGGGCGTGTTCCGCGGCATCCCCGGCCTGGCGCCGTCGCTGCTGCGGCTTCCGGGCGGCTGCGCCTTCCACCCGCGCTGCGACAAGGCGATGGCCGTCTGCAGCACCACCCGGCCCGAGCAGCGCATCCTGGCCGGCGGCCGCGGCGTGACCTGCCACCTCTATGACGGGGACGCCTGATATGGCCGATCTGCTGCGGCTCGAGCATGTCTCGAAGACCTACACCCGCGGGCTGGTCAACGCGCAGTCGACGGTGGCGCTGAGCGACATCTCGCTGACGCTGAAGGAGGACGAGCCGACCATCATGACCGTGGCCGGCGAGAGCGGCAGCGGCAAGACCACGCTGGCCATGCTGCTGCTCGGCTTCATCGCGCCGTCGACCGGCCGGATCATCTATCGCGGCAAGGACGTCTCGACCCTCCGCGGCAAGGAGAAGATGGCCTATCGCCGCGAGGTCCAGGCGGTATTCCAGGACCCCTTCGCGGTCTTCAACCCGTTCTACACGGTCGACCATCTGCTGACCGTGCCGATCCGCAAGTTCCGCCTCGCGGCATCGAAGGCGGATGCGCGGGCCAAGATGGAGGAGGCGCTGACCGCCGTCGGGCTCCGGCCGGAGGACATCCTCGGGCGGTTCCCGCACCAGCTGTCCGGCGGGCAGCGCCAGCGTATCAATGTCGCCCGCGCCCTGCTGCTGAAGCCGCGGCTGCTGATCGCCGACGAGCCGGTGTCGATGGTCGACGCGTCGCTGCGCGCCACGATCCTGGAGACGCTGCGCAACCTGCAGCGCGACCATGGCGTGTCGATCATCTACGTCACCCACGACCTGACGACCGCCTATCACATCGCCAAGTCGATCATCGTGCTGTATCGCGGCGCGGTGATGGAGGCGGGGGATGTCGACCAGGTGATCAAGGACCCGCAGCACCCCTACACGCAACTTCTGGTGGATTCGATCCCCTGGCCCAATCTCGACCGGCGCTGGGGCGCCCAGCCTATCCAGGCGCGCGACGCCGCCATCGGCGCCGGCGGCTGCCGCTTCCGGTCCCGCTGCCCGCAGGCGATGGAGGCCTGCGCGGCGGAGCCGCCGCTGTTCCGGGTCGGCGATCGCCAGACTGCCTCATGCTTCCTCTACGATCAGCAGCCGCAGGTGGCGCAGGAGCGCCTGTCGGAGCTGCTGCCCGCCTGACCCCCTTCACTGCCAGCCTTCCGGGACGCTTACGACATGCTCGAGATCGCCGAATTCATCAGCCCCACGCCGTCGCCCGTCTGGAAGCTGGCGAAGCAGGCCGGGGTCGACCTCGCCGTCGGCGGCCTGCCGCCGGACGACCTGCTGCAGGGCGAGGCGCCGTGGGATCTGGGGCCGCTGCAGCGCCTGAAGCAGCGCTACGAGGCCGCCGGCTTCACCCTGAAGGTGATCGAGGCCCGCCCGCCGCTCAACAAGGCCAAGCGCGGCCTGCCGGGGCGGGACGAGGAGATCGCGACGGTCTGCACCCTGCTGCAGAACATGGGCCGGCTCGGCATCCCGGTCTGGTGCTACGAGTGGATGACCGACTTCAACTGGGTGCGCACCAACCTGGCCACGCCGTCGCGCGGCGGGTCGGTGGTCACCAGCTTCAACCTCGCCGACGTGCCGGAGGACCTGACGACGAACCCGCCAATCGGCGAGGACACGCTCTGGGCCAATCTCGACTATTTCCTGAAGACCGTGCTGCCGGTCGCCGAGCAGGCGGGGGTGAAGATCTCGATGCACCCGGACGATCCGCCGCTGTCGCCGATCCGCGGCGTCGGCCGGATCATGCGCAGCATCGACAACTACCGGCGCCTGGTCGACAGCGTGCCCAGCCCGATGAACACGATCACGCTGTGCCAGGGCAACTTCACCCTGATGACCGACGACCTGCCCGGCGCCATCCGCGGCTTCGGCAAGGCCATCTCCTTCGTCCATTTCCGCGACGTGCAGGGCACGCCGGAGGCGTTCCGGGAGACCTGGCACGACGCCGGCAAGACCGACATGCTGGCCTGCATGCGCGCCTATCGCGACATCGGCTTCGACGGCGTGCTGCGTCCCGACCATGTGCCGACGGTGGAAGGCGACAGCAACGATCATGCCGGCTACTCCGCCTTCGGGCGGCTCTACGCCATCGGCTACATCCGCGGCCTGCACCAGTCGGTTTACGGCGCGTGAGCGGGGAGAGGACGATGGACAGTATAGCGACCAGCAAGCCCGCCCGGACGCGGACGAAGACGATCGCGCTGACCGGCGGCAGCGGCCGGATCGGGCGGGCCGTCGCGGCGGCGGCGCTGCGCCGCGGCCACCGCATCGTCAGCATCGACCGCGCCGCGCCGGCGGAGGCGCAGGAGAATATCCGCTTCGTCCAGGCCGATATCGGCGACTACGACGCGCTGGTCGACGCCTTCCGCGGCTGCGACGCGCTGATCCACATGGCGGCCATTCCCTCGCCGGGCCACCACCCCGACCACATCGTCCACAACAACAACGTCACCGGCAGCTACAACGCGCTGCGCGCCGCGGTCGAGGTCGGCATCACCCGGATCGTGCAGGCGTCGAGCGTCAATGCGATCGGCCTGTCCTTCAGCCGAGAGGCGCATTTCGACTACCTCCCGCTCGACGAGGCGCATCCGAACTACACCGAGGAGCCGTACGGGCTGTCGAAATGGATCTGCGAGCAGCAGGCCGACACCTTCGCCCGCCGCTACGGCCGCCTGCGGATCGCCAGCATGCGCTTCCACCTGGTGGTGGACGAGCGCGCCCAGGCCGGCGCCGTCTACGGCTTCGTCACCAAGGAAGCGTCCAAGCACCTGTGGGCCTACACGCTCTACGATTCGGCGTCGCGGGCCTGCCTGCTGGCGCTCGACGCGCCGTTCAAGGGCCACGAGGTGTTCTACATCACCGCGCCGGACACGGTGATGGACGTGCCGAGCCTGGATCTCGTCGCCCGCTTCTTCCCGGACGTGCCGGTCCGCGGCGACCTCGGCGGCAACCGCAGCTTCTTCTCATCCGCCAAGGCCGAACGGATGCTCGGCTGGCGCCACGATCCCGACTGAGGTACTTCCATGAAGATCAAGGACGTCAAAGTTATCGTCTGCTCGCCCGGGCGGAACTTCGTCACCGTCAAGATCGTCACCGACGAAGGCCTGTACGGCATCGGCGACGGCACGGTGAACGGGCGTGAACTCGCGGTCGTCAGCTACCTCCAGGACCATGTCGCGCCGCTGCTGATCGGGCGCGACCCGGCGCAGATCGAGGACATCTGGCAGTACCTCTACCGCGGCGCCTACTGGCGGCGCGGGCCGATCACCATGGCGGCGATCTCGGCCGTCGACATGGCGCTGTGGGACATCAAGGCCAAGGCGGCCAACATGCCGCTCTACCAGCTGCTCGGCGGCGCCTCGCGACAGAAGGTGATGATCTATTCGCATGCCCAGGGCATGAGTATCGAGGAGGCGGTCGACGCCGTCGGCAGGAAGCGCGACGAGGGCCATGTCGCGATCCGCTGCCAGGTCGGCATCCCCGGCCTGCCCGCGGTCTACGGCACCGGCAAGGGGGCGAAGCAGGACCGGGGCGGCATGGTCGAGGCCCTGCCGCATGAGGAGGTGTGGTCGACCGCGAAATACATGGGCCATATCCCGAAGCTGTTCGCGCGGCTGCGAGACGTCTATGGCGACGACCTGCACCTGCTGCACGACACGCATCACCGCCTGACGCCGATCGAGGCGGCCCGGCTGGGCAAGGATCTGGAGCCGTTCCGGCTGTTCTGGCTGGAGGACCCGGTCCCGGCCGAGCTGCAGGAGGGCTATCGCCTGATCCGCCAGCACACCACGACGCCGATCGCGCTGGGCGAGATCTTCAACACGATCTGGGATGCGCGGCTGCTGATGGAGGAGCAGCTGATCGACTACATCCGCGTCACCTCGGTCCATGCCGGTGGCGTCACCGGGCTGCGGCGCATCTTCGATTTCGCCTCGGTCTATCACATCCGCACCGCCTGCCACGGGCCGATGGACGTCTCGCCGGTGGCGATGGGCGCCAATGCGCATATCGACCTCTGGGTGCCGAATTTCGGCATCCAGGAGTTCTCCGGCTACACGCCGCTGATGCACGAGGTCTTCCCGCATTCCTGGAAGCAGGAGGGCGGCTACCTCCACCCCGGCGAGGCGCCGGGCCATGGCGTCGACATCGACGAAGCGCTGGCGGCGAAACACCCCTATCAGCGCGCCTACCTGCCGGTGAACCGGCTGGAGGACGGCACGCTGTGGCATTGGTGACCGGCATGAAGATCTCAGCCATCCGCCCCTATCCGGTCTGGGTCGGCACGCGCAACCAGCTCATCGTCAAGGTCGAGACCGACGAAGGCCTGTCCGGATGGGGCGA
Organism: Inquilinus sp. CA228; assembly: GCF_052078665.1. NCBI lineage: Bacteria > Pseudomonadati > Pseudomonadota > Alphaproteobacteria > Rhodospirillales > Rhodospirillaceae > Inquilinus > Inquilinus sp. CA228. The sequence goes on from NZ_JBQJIK010000015.1 coordinate 78,463, forward strand.
AAGCGGCCTCTCCGGCCGCGAGAAGGCAGTGGTCGGCGCGATCGAGCACTACCGCGAATTCCTGGTCGGCCGCGATCCGTTCCGGATCGGCGCGCTGTGGCAGGAGATGTATCGCAGCCAGTATTTCGAGGGCGGCCGCGTGCTGCAGGCGGCGATCTCGGCGATCGACATCGCCCTCTACGACATCCTCGGCAAGGCGCTCGGCGTGCCGGTCTACCAGCTGCTGGGCGGCAAGCAGCGCGACCGGATCCCGACCTTCGCCACCACCTCGGCCCCGCCGGGCGAGGAGATGATCGAGCAGGCGAAGGCGCTGATCGCGGCCGGCTGGACGGCGATGCGCCTGTCGCCCTCCGGTCACCGCGGCGGCGAGATCTACGAGCCGCGCGAGCACATCGCCACGACGGCGAAATGGTGCGTCAGGGCGCGCGAGGTGCTCGGCGACGACGTCGTGCTCGGCATCGACCTGCATCACCGCCTGTCGGTGGCGGAGGCGGCGAGCTTCTGCCAGAAGATGCCCTCCGGCACGCTCGATTTCCTCGAGGAGCCGATCCGCGACGAGACGCCGGAAGCCTATGAGGCGCTGCGGCGGATGGTCGATGTGCCCTTTGCGATCGGCGAGGAATTCGCCTCCAAATGGCAGTTCCTGCCCTACATCGAGCGCAACATCCACCAGTTCAACCGGGTCGATGTCTGCAATGTCGGCGGGCTGACCGAGGCGATGAAGGTCGCCGGCTGGAGTGAGGCGCATTACGTCGACATGATGCCGCACAACCCGCTCGGCCCGATCTGCACCGCGGCGACGGTGCATTTCGCCGCGGCGGTCCCGAACTTCTCCTGGCTCGAGACCCGGACCTCGGCGGCCGAGCAGCTCGGCTTCGACAATGCCGAGCTGTTCCCGGTCCAGCCGCGGATCGAGAACGCCCATTATCCGGTGACGGACGCGCCCGGCCTCGGCGTCGAGGTCAACGAGGAGCTGGTCAAGCAGCAGAGCTTCAAGTTCTGGGAGGCGCCGCATCTGAAGCGCCACGACGGATCGGTGACGAATTGGTAGACCCGCTCGACGGACCCGCCTTCGACATCGTCGATCCGCGCTTCGCCGCCTGCACCGCGCCGGGCGCCCGGGTCGAGCGGATCTGGACCGGCAGCCGCTGGACCGAAGGGCCCGCCTGGCTCGCCGCGCGTGGCCTGCTGGTCTGGTCGGACATCCCGGGCGACCGGACGCTGGCCTGGGAGCAGGCGACGGGGCGAGTGTCGACCTTCCGCCAGCCGGCGAACAGCCCGAACGGCAACACGGTCGACCGCCAGGGCCGGCTGGTCACCTGCGAGCAGACCCCGCACCGGATCGCGCGCATGGAGCGGGACGGCACGGTCACGCCGCTGGTCGACCGGATCGACGGCCGCCGCTTCAACTCCCCGAACGATGTCGTGGTGGCGTCGGACGGCGCGATCTGGTTCACCGACCCCAGCTACGGAAGGGCGAAGGACCGCGGCGAAGGGCCGGATGTCGAAGGCTGTCATGTCTACCGGTTCGATCCCGCGACCGGCGCGGTCCGGCAGATGACGACCGATTTCGTGATGCCGAACGGCCTCGCCTTCTCGCCGGACGAAAGCCTGCTCTACATCGTCGACACCGGCAGCACGGAGCGGCCGGACGGCCCCAACCATGTGCGCCGCTTCCGGGTCGGGCCCGGCGGGATGCTCTCGGGCGGCGAGGTGCTGGCCGAGGCCCACGGCCATTTCGACGGCCTGCGCGTCGACACCGAGGGCCGGCTGTGGATGGCGGCGGATGAAGGCGTCCGCTGCTATCTCCCCGACGGCACGCTGATCGGGCGGGTGAACCTGCCGGAGCGCGCCGCCAACCTGACCTTCGGCAGCGCCGCCCGGAACATCCTGATGATCACGGCAACCAGCTCGGTCTATCTCTGCCCGGTGAACGCCGTCGGCGCCGTGCCCTGAGCCGTACGAGGCCTCAGAGCCTGCTCTCAGGGCGCGCGGGCCAGCAGCAGATGCTTGGTGCGGTCGTTGTTCAGCACGATGCCGTCGGCCACGAGGCGGACCGTGAACTCCCAGCCGCCCGCCTCGATCGCCGGGGGCGGGGTGTCGGCGAGGCCCCGCCGCGGCAGCGCCAGATGCAGGTCCGGGGCGCGGGCCTCCAGCGCCGTCTCCCACACGCCGTAGGGCGTGCGCAGGCGCAGCACGGTCTCGCCCTCCTCCTCGCCGATCTCGGCCTCGAAGCCGGTGGCGGCGTCGGCGTAGCGGCCGCCCGGGCCGGCGGCTGCCGGCAGGGCGGTGTCGGACAGGCGGCGGAAGCGCTGCGGGCGGCCGAACCAGCGTGTATCCATGTCGCCGTCGTCGCGCGGCGTGAACTCCAGCGGCACGATGCCCCGCTCCGGCATGAAGGCGCCGTCGCCGACCTGCTCGATCGGCATGCCGCCGTTCCCGTTGCTGACGAAGACGGGCTGCCCGTCCTTGACGGCCACGCCGAACACATCGTCGCCGCCCTCGGCCCGGTACAGGCCGACAGCCCGCTTCAGCCGCTCGGTGGCCGCGTGCGTCCGCAGCGGTCCGACCTCCTCGCCCAGCACCAGGTCGAGGATCCGGCGGGCCAGGGAGAACGGGCCCATGTCGTCGGTGTTGCCGAGGATGACGACGCCGATCCCGGCCTCGGGGAAGCGCACCGATTCCGAGCGGCCGCCGGCGACGCCGCCGCCATGGCCGATGCTGGCCAGGCCGCGGTAGCGGCAGGTGACGAGGCCGAGGCCGTAAGGCGACGGGATGCCGTCGATCACGGCGCCCGGCGCCGACATCCGGGCGATCATCTCCGGCGTGCCGACCTTCGGCGCATCGAGATTGGCCAGCCAGAGCCTCATGTCCTCGAGCGTCGAGACCATGCCGCCTTCGCCGCCCAGCACCGCGCCCCATTGCGCCTTGTGCCAGCCGCCGTCGGGCCCGTGGGTGTGATGGTCCGCCAGCCGCGGCAGGATCTCCGAATCCCAGCGCATCAGCCGGGTGTCGCGCATGCCCAGCGGCCTGGTGATGCGCTCCTCCAGCAGCTGGTTGAAGCTCTGGCCCGAGACCTGCTCGACGATCTCCGACAGCAGGAAGAAGCCGGTGTTGCAGTAGATCAGGTCGGTGCCGGGCCGGAAGTTCACGGCCTTGTGCCCGGCAATGATCCGGCGTGCCCCGGCCCGGGTGGACGGTGCGCCGATGTCCAGCCCGCCCAGGATCATGATCTCCAGAAAATCGCGCAGGCCGCCGACATTGGCGGCCAGGTGGCGCAGCGTCACCGTCTCCGGATACTCCGGCAGCCAGGGCAGGTGGCGGCGGACGTCGTCCTCCATCGACAGCCTGCCCTCGGCCTCCAGCATCAGCGCCAGCAGCACGGTGAACTGCTTGGTCTGCGACCCGATGCGGATCACCGTGCGCTCGTCGATCGGCACGGCATGGGCCAGGTCGGCCATGCCGTAGCAGCCGCGGTGGATCTCGCGCCCGTGCCGGGTGACTCGGACCGCGGCGCCGGGCGAATCCGGTCGGGCCCAGCGCGCGAACAGCGCGTCGATCCGGGCGCCCAGATCCGGGGGCAGGGGGCTGTCTTGGCTCATGGCGTCCTCCCGGGAGATGGTGTCAGGCGAAGGGGTTCTCGACGCGCGGCCAGAACGGCAGGCGGCGCTTGGTATAGGGGATGTCGCCGAAGCTGGGCGGGATCGCCCCCGGCGTGGTGACGTAGCGGATCTCGGCCGCGATCGGGGCGAAGCCGGCATGGAAATGCTGGGTCGACTTGACCACCACGATCGCCTTGCGGGCCGGGTCGATGCCGAAGGCGGTGTAGGCGTCGGGCGCGAAGACCTGGCTGCGCAGGGTCACCAGCACCAGGTCGACCTCGTTGGCCGCCTGCACCCAGACGCCGCGGCCCAGCGGCGACCAGTCCTCGCTCAGCCCGGTCTGCACCAGGGCCGGCAGCACCCGCTTGACCGTGATCCGCAAGTCGACCGGGTCGCCGGAGGCCGGGCCGCATTTGCCGCCGATGCGCAGGTCGAAGACAGCACCCGCGCCGGCCTCCTCGCACAGCGCCACCGCCTGCGGGTCCCAGTAGCAGCCGCTGACCACGTTGCCGATGCCGCGGTCGATGATCCGGCGCAGGATGAAGGTGCTGTCGCCGGGCGCGCCGCCGCCGGCATTGTCGGCGACATCGGCCAGCACCACCGGGCCGCGCGGTGCCGCCAGGGCGTGGTTCAGCGCCTCGTCCACCGTGTCGTGCGGCGTCGCCGTGGCGTGGCGCAGGTCCCAGATCTCCCGCCCCAGATCCTCGGCCACCCGGCGGGCCCGGTCCCGGTCTCCGTCGGCGACCACAAGCATCCGCGCGCCGACATCCTCGACATCGCCCCAGGGGAAGCCGTGGCCGAAGGTGACCGACAGGATGCCGTCGCGGCCCTCCAGCGCCTGCATGCGGTCGACGAAGCCGCGCATCGGCTCGACCGGGGTGCGCCACATGCCGATCATGCGGCAGTCGTGCAGCGCCATCACCGGCCGGATCTCGCCGCAGCGGGCGCGCAGGCACAGCTGGTACAGCTCGACCGCCCGCGGCTCCATGTCGGTGTGCGGGTATTCCTTGAAGCCGATGATCGCGGTGCAGGCCTCGACCATCCGCTCGGTCAGGTGGCAGTGCAGGTCCAGCTCCATCCCGACCGGCACATCCGGGCCGACGATCGCCCGCACCCGCTCGGCCGTGTCGCCCTCGCAGTCGTCATAGCCGTCCGCCACCATCGCGCCGTGCATCAGCAGCAGCACGACGTCCACCGGCCCGGCCCGCCGCAGATCCTCGAGGATGTCGTCGCGCAGGCTCTCGTAGAGCGACCGGATGGTGGTGCCGGCCGGCTGGGCGATGGCGGTGACGCTCTCGACCACCTCATGCCCGTCGCGCCCGGCCAGCCGGCGCCAGGTCTTCTGGCAGATCGTCTCGGCCGCGGTGTCGTCCAGGCTGGCGTCGCGCCGCCGGTAGGTTTCGGGCGCATAGAAGCTGGCGGCGCCGGTCGGCAGCGGCGAGAAGGTGTTGGTCTCGGTGACCAGGGCGGCGATGAAGATCTTCACGGATGCGGCTCCATCGGTTGGGGACCGGTGCGGAACCGGCCGGGGGCAAGGGCGGCGGCGGTGACGCCCAGCCGGGCGAGGTCCTCGGGGACCGGGTCGCCGCGCAGCAGCGCCGCCCCCAGCCGGGCCATGGCCGGCGCGGTCTGGAAACCGTAGCCGCCCTGGCCGGCGCACCAGAAGAAGCCCGGCGCCTGCGGGTCGAAGCCCAGCACCGGCGTCTTGTCGGCGACGAAGCTGCGCAGCCCGGCCCAGCGATGGGTCAGGCGCCGGATCTGCAGCGTGGTGGCGCGCTCGATCCGGTCGACCGCGACGGCGACGTCGATCTCCTCCGGCTGCGCGTCGCAGGGCGGGCTCGGCGTCTCGTCGGCGGGGGAGCCCAGCAGCTTGCCGGCGTCAGGCTTGATGTAGAAGGTCTCGTCCAGGTCGACCACCAGCGGCCAGCCGTCGGCGGCATGGCCGGGCGCGTCGAACAGGAAGGCGGTGCGCCGCTTCGGCACCAGCCCGACCGGCGCGACCCCGGCCAGGGTGGCGATCACGTCAGCCCACGCCCCTGCGGCATTGACCACGATGCCGGCCTCGACCGCGCCGGTCGTGGTCTCGATCCGCCAGCCGCCCCCCGGCAGCGGCGCCAGCGCCATGACCTCGGCCTCGGTGCGCACTTCGCCGCCGCGCCGGCGCAGGCCGCGCAGCGACCCCTGCAGCAGGCCGTTGGTGTCGAGGTCCAGCGCCTCCGGCTCGAACACCGCGCCGGCGACGCTGTGCGGCTGCAGCACCGGCACCCAGGCGGCGGCGTCGGCGGGGCCGATCTCGCGCACGCTCGGGACCAGGGCCGCCAGCGCTTCCGCCCGGCTGCGGATCGCCGTCTCCTGGCCGGGCCGGCCGACATGCATGGCGCCGCGCGGGCGGGTCAGGACGAAGCCGGCGAAATCCTCCGGCGGGGCCAGCAGGAAGTCGCGGCTGCCGATCGACAGGGCACGCACCACGGCATTGCCGTAGGTCTCGGAGAACAGGGCGGCGGACCGGCCGCTGGAGTGGGTGCCGGGCTGGCTCTCGCGCTCCAGCAGCAGCACCCGGCGGCCATCTGCGGCGGCCCGGGCCAGCGACGCGCCGGCGATGCCTCCCCCGATCACGGCGATGTCGACGACATCCATCCGGCAGCCTCCTTTGGCCGAAGACTGCGGAGCGATAGTGGTTGTGTCAAATAGTTTGCCGCATCGGAAAATTCGTGGTTCTTGCGATAAGACCATCCCTCGACATAGGGTGATCGACCAACCATTGTCCGGGTCCGCGCATGTCCAACCAGCCCAAGCTCGGGGAATGCCTGAGGGCGCTGCGGCGTCGGCACGGCTGGACGCTGCAGGACGTCAACCAGCGGACCGGGGTCGCGGTCTCGACCCTGTCGAAGGTCGAGAACGACCAGATGTCGCTGACCTATGACAAGCTGCTGCAGATCAGCGAGGGGCTGGGCATCAACCTGGCCGAGCTGCTGGCGCCGCCGACGGGATCCGAGACGGCGCTGGCCCGGCGGTCGATCAGCCGGCCGGGGGAGGGGCTGCTGCAGGTCACGCCGAACTACGACTACCTGTATCTCTGCACCGAGCTGCAGCGGAAGCGGATGGTGCCGGTGGTCGCCAGGGTCAAGGTTCGCGACATCGCCGAGTTCGGCCCGCTGGTGCGCCATTCGGGGGAGGAGTTCATCTACGTCCTCGAGGGCGCGATCGTGGTGCACACCGACCACTACGCCCCGGTGCGGCTGGAGAAGGGCGGCAGCATCTACATCGACAGCACCATGGGCCATGCGTACATCTCGGTGGGCGAAGGCGACGCGACCATCATCGGCGTCTGCTCCAGCCCCGAACCCGACCTGGAAGGGACGCTGCGCTCGCTGTTCGCGACCTGACCGGGCACGGCAGGCGGACGGACGGTCCTAGCCGGCGGTCAGCCGCGCCGGGCCGGGGGGCGGATGATCGCCATCCGGATCCGGCGCGACGCGGCGTCGATCACCGCCACCGTCGCCAGGATCATCAGGATGATGAACAGCACCTCGTCCCAGTTGTTGATGCGGATGCGCTCGGACAGCTGCAGGCCGATGCCGCCGGCGCCGACGATGCCGAGGATGGCGGCCGAGCGGGTGTTGGATTCGAAGAAGTAGAGCGCGTGGCTCAGCATCAGCGGCAGCACCTGCGGCAGCACCGCCAGCCGCAGCGACTGCAGCCCGTTGGCCCCGGCCGCCCGCACGCCCTCGACCGGCCGGCGGTCGGCGCCCTCGATCGCCTCGGCATACAGCTTCGCCAGCACCGCGACGTCGCTGAAGGCGATCGCCAGGATGCCGGCGAAAGGCCCCATGCCGACGGCGCTGACGAAGATCAGCGCCCAGACCAGCGTGTCGATGCCGCGGAAGCCGTCGAACAGCCGGCGCAGGCTGAAATGGAACACCCAGTTCGGCACGATGTTGCGGGCGCCGAGGAAGCCCAGCGGCACCGCGGCGACCACCGCCAGCAGGGTGCCGAGGAAGGCCATCGCCAGCGTCTCCAGCAGCGCATAGGAGAAGTCCCAGGCGGCGCCGCCATCCGACGGCGGCAGCATCAGGCGGACCAGGAAGCCCAGCTTCGACAGCCCGCCCCAGATCCGCGCCGGCGAGGCGTCGATCCACCACAGGCCGAGGCCGAACAAAGCGAAGACGCCGAGCCAGGCGCCCCAGCTCCGCGCCCGTTCGGCGGTGGAGCGCCGGAACAGCCGCGGATGGGCGGCCTGCAGCGCCGCCAGCTCCGCCTCGGTCAGGATCGCCTGCTGGGCCATGTCACACCACCCTGAGCGCGTCGTGGCCGATCAGGCGGTGGCGCACCGCCTCGCAGCCGAGATCGATGATCGACACCATGGCGATGATCAGCAGCAGGATCGCGCTGATGTCGGGGTATTCGAACTGGCGCACCGACAGGTACAGCTCCTCGCCGATGCCGCCGGCGCCGACGATGCCGATCGCCGAGGCGGAGCGGACATTGATCTCGAGCCGCAGCAGCGCGTAGCTGGCGAAGTTCGGCAGCACCTGCGGCAGCACCGCCAGCCGCATGATCATCGCCCAGGTGCCGCCCGCGGCGCGGACGCCCTCGATCGGCCCGGGGTCGACATTCTCGTTCACCTCGGCGAACAGCTTGCCCAGCGATCCGGCGGTGTGGACCGCGATCGCCAGCACGCCGGCGAAGGGGCCGAGGCCGAAGGCGTAGACGAAGATCAGGGCGTAGACCAGCTCCGGCACCGTCCGCGCCACCTCCAGCAGCCGCCGGCTGGCGAAGTGCAGCACGCGGCCCTGCACCAGGTTGCGCGAGGCCGGGAAGCACAGCAGCAGCCCGGCCACACCGCCCAGCACCGTGCCGGTGAAGCCCATCAGCACGGTCTCGGCCAACAGGCGCAGCCAGGAGCCGAGCCCCCAGTACCATTCGCCCAGATCGGCCCCGAGGGTTTCGACACGCAGCGTCGGCACTGTGCCCCAGATATAGGCCCAGGCCTGCGGCAGGCCGGTCGCCAAGCGCCCCAGGTCGACCTGGCCGACGATGGCGGAGGCGACCAGCGCCGCGGCCAGCACCAGGCCGAAGCCCAGCGTGCGCAGCCGCTTCTCCGCCTGCTGCCGGCGATAGCCGCGTTCGAAGCCGTCGATCGTCCCGGGGCGGTCGGTCATCGCGCGCCGCTCAGGAGCCGCGGCGGCGGCGCTCGGCCGCGTTCATCTCGGTGATGGCGATGACGTCGAGATAGTCCTCGTGCTTCGCCGGGACGAAGGCCGACCACTTGCCGTCGCTGAGCTGCTTCTGCGCCTCCGGATCCTCCTTCGGGAAGGCGAACAGCGCCTCGGTGAAGGCGTCCTGCAGCTCCTGCGGCAGGTCGGTGCGGACCACCCAGGGCGAGTTCGGGATCAGGTCCGAGGTCCAGATGATGCGCGTGGAGCCCTTGGGGATCATCCCCTTCTCCTCCATGCGCTGGATGTTGCCGCGCTCGGCATTGGTCCAGTGGGTGGCCGCGGCCTCGAAGGTGCCGTTCAAGAGGGCGATGATGCCGAGCTCGTGGCTGCCGGAGAAGGCGGTGGTGCTGAAGAAGGTGTCCGGGTCGATGCCGTTCTTCTTCATGAAATAGAGCGGCACGGCATAGCCCGAGGTCGAGTTCGGGTCGGCATAGGCCAGCGACTTGCCCTTCAGGTCCTGCAGGCTCTGATACGGGCTGTCGGCGCGGACCGCGATCACCGAATGATAGCCGGTGGCGCCGTCCAGCTCCTGCGTCACCGCGACCGGCCTGATCCGGTCGCCCATGACCTTGCGGGCCAGGGCGTAGTTGGCCGGGCCGATGGTGGCGAATTCGGCCTGGTTCGCGCGCAGCGCCTCGACCACGGCGGCATAGTCGGTGCCGCGGGTGATCGTCACCGGCACGCCCAGCTTGCGGCTGAGATAGGCGGCGAAGGGCTCGTAGCGGGCGACCGAGTCCTTCTCGTTCTCGCCGCTGGCGATGCCGAAGCGCAGCTCCGGATACTGCTGGCGCCAGTCGTCGGCCTTGGCCGGCAGGGTGGCCAAAGCGGCGAGGGCGAGGGCGGCGGCCAGGGCCAGGCGGCGCCGCAGGGAAGCGATCGGCATGGGGTCTCTCCGGACAGGGTCGTCAATGGGCGAAGGCCGGTTGCGGCCGGGTCGCGGCCGGCCGGGGGGCCGCCGCGGGGATGGTGTCGGTCAGGCTCTCGTCGACCGCCTCGTCATTGCCGCGGCCGTAGATCGCCTGGACCCGGGCGGCGGTCAGCTCGGCCGGGGCGCCGTCGAACACCACCCGCCCGGCCGCCATGCCGACGATGCGGTCGCAATAGCGCCGCGCCGTCTCCAGCGTGTGCAGGTTGCACAGCACGGTGATGCCGTCCTCGCGGTTGATCCGGCGCAGCGCGTCCATCACCATCCGGGCGTTGCGCGGGTCCAGCGAGGCGATCGGCTCGTCGGCCAGGATGATCTCGGGCGACTGCACCAGCGCCCGGGCGATCGCCACGCGCTGCTGCTGGCCGCCGGACAGGGTGTCGGCGCGCTGCAGCGCCTGCGGCAGCAGGTCCAGCCGGTCCAGCGCCCGGGCCGCCATGCCGCGCTCGGCCTGCGAGAAATGCTTGAACATCACCGGCAGCGTGCCGCTGGCGCTGACCCGGCCGATCAGGACGTTGGTCAGGACGTCGAGCCGGTTCACCAGGTTGAACTGCTGGAAGATCATGGCGCATCGGGCGCGCCAGGCCCGCAGCGCCGCGCCGCGCAGGGCGCCGATGTCGGTGCCTTCGAACAGGAGGCGGCCGCCGCTGGGCTCGACCAGCCGGTTGACCAGGCGCAGCAGCGTCGACTTGCCGGCGCCGGAGCTGCCGATCACGCCGACCATCTGCCCGCGGGGGACGTCCAGGGTGACCGCGTCGACCGCGGCCACGGATCCATAGCGCTTCGTCACCCCGCCGAGCTGCAGCATCTGCCGACCTTCCTGATCCATAGACCTTGATCCCAAAGGTCTATATGAATTCGTCAGTTGTCGCGCCGAGATTCGAAGAAATCATCCCGTCTTCGGGAGATCGTCCGGCGTCTTCAGCAGTATCTACGCGATATTCATGACATTGGTATTTCGGATATCTGAAAATGCCTCACTCGATCGATTCAGCTTGGCCGCGGTTCTGGGTGTGAAGCTCTTCAGCCATGCCTCTCGCACCAGAGCGATGAGGAGGGTCTTTCTGCTGGCGCAGGGGCGAAGGTCGCTGGTCGCCACGTCCCGGCCGGCCGCTATAATGCCCGGCAAAAGCAACAGCACGGGGAGGACATCATGCGGCTGATCGGGGCCGGGCCTCTGACCCAGGTCGTGGAGCGGATCTTCGCCGCCGGCGGCTGCGGGGCGGAGGAGGCGGGGCGCATCGCCCGCCATCTCGTCGACAGCAACCTCTGCGGCCATGACTCGCACGGCGTGGTGCGCACCAGGCGCTACATCGACTTCCTCCGCGCCGGCACGGTCTTCCCCGGCCGCAGCGCCGATCTGGTCTTCGACGGCGGTAGCCTGCTGGTCGTCGACGGGCAGTTCGGCTTCGGCCAGACCATCGGCGAGCAGGCGACCGACCTGCTGGCCGAACGCGCCAAGGCGCATGGCATCGCGCTGGTCACCATCCGCCGGTCCGGCCATCTCGGCCGCCTGGGCGACTGGGCCGAGCGGCTGGCCGGGCACGGCCTGGTCTCGCTGCACTTCCTGAACACCACCGGCCTCGGGCTGATGGTGACGCCGTTCGGCGGCAGCGACCGGCGCCTGTCGCCGAGTCCGATGGCGGTCTGCGTGCCGGTCGAGGGCCGCGACCCGATCCTGCTCGACATCACCACCGCCATGACCGCCGAGGGCAAGCTGCTGGTGGCGAAGAACAAGGGCGAGCCGGTCGGGCCGGGCATCATCGTCGACAAGGCCGGGCAGCCGACCACCGATCCGGCCGATTTCTACGCCGGCGGCGCGATCCTGCCCTTCGGCGGGCACCGCGGCGCCGGCCTGAACATCCTGACCGACATCCTGTCCGGCGCGCTGTCGGGCGGCGGCTGCACCGCCCCCGGCGTCACGGTGCTGGAGAACACCATGACCAGCATCGCCATCGACGTGAACCGGCTGCCGGACCACGCCGCCTACACTACAGAGATCCTGCGGTTCTGCGATTGGGTGAAGGGGTCGCCGCCGGCCGATCCGGCGGCGCCGGTGCTGCTGCCGGGCGAGGTCGAGGCCGCGACCCGCCGGCGCCGGGCCGCCGAAGGCATCCCGGTCGACGATGCGACCTGGGGCGACATCCGCGCCGCCGCGGCATCCGTCGGCCTCCCGGAATCCGAGATCGAGGCGATGGTGCCGGCTTAGGCCCGGCGGCGCCGCCGGGCCGATAGGATCGGCCTCAGCCGATCCGCATCGACAGCTCGACATCCTCGCCGAACGGCGTCGACAGGTAGCCGCTGGCGGGCGAGCGCACCAGCGCCAGGTAGTCGGGGCTGTCATCGGCGTTGTCGGCGACGATGCAGGCGCCCGGTCTCAGCCGGCTCTCCACCAGGCCCAGGATCTCGGGATAGAGCGCCTTGGCGCCGTCGAGCAGCAGCAGGTCGATGGTGTCGGGGAGGTCGGTGCGCAGCGTCTGCAGGGCGTCGCCCACCCGGATCTCCACCAGGTCGGCGAGACCACCGGCCGTCAGGTTCGCCTGAGCCCGCGCCACCTTGGACGGCTCGAACTCGCTGGTGATCAGGCGGCCGCCGCCATTGTCGCGCAGGGCCGCGGCGAGGTGCAGGGTCGAGATGCCGAAGGAGGTTCCGAACTCGACGATCGTCCGCGCGCCGCAGCCGCGCGCCAGCATGTACAGCAGCGCGCCGGTCTCCCGCGAGACCGGGAGGGGGAAGTCCTTCAGGCGCCCGTAGAGCTCGAGATACTCGGTCTTGCTCCGCATCAGGCGCGCTCGCTCCTCGGCGGAGAGATCGGCCACGGCGGGGCTCGCCGCCGGCGATGCCGCCTCGGCCTCGTCGAACAGGCGCTCCAGCAGGGGGGCGAGCGGGGTGGTTGTCAGGGTGGTCATGCCGGTCTCCGGTCGGGGATTGCTTGTGCCGGACCAGAAATACGACTAATTCGTCAGGTTCCCTATTCGCGTTGCCCCGGCCCGCCATGACCGATCGCCGAAACGCCCGGATTTCCTTGCGAAAGCAGCCCCAGCAGGCTCGTTCGGCCGATCTCGTCGCCGCGATCCTGGAGGCCGCTGTTCAGGTTTTGGCGAAGGAGGGCGCCCAGCGCTTCACCACGGCGCGGGTGGCCGAGAAGGCGGGAGTCAGCGTCGGGTCGATCTATCAGTACTTCCCGAACAAGGCGGCGATCCTGTTCCGGCTGCAGAGCGACGAGTGGCGGCAGACCAGCGATCTGCTGCGCGCCATCCTCGAGGACCGCCGGTCACCGCCGCCGGAGCGGCTGCGCACCCTGGTCCACGTCTTCCTCCGCTCGGAATGCGAGGAGGCCGCGATGCGCATGGCGCTCGCCGACGCGGCTCCGCTCTACCGCGATGCGCCCGAGGTGCGGGAGGTGAAGCAGTCGGGGCACCGCACCGTCGAGATCTTCATGCGGGAGGCGCTGCCCGAGGCCTCGGACGCGACGCGCGCCCTGGCCGGCAACCTGATCACGGCGACGCTCGGCGCGGTGGGGAAGCAGTTCTCGGAAACACCCCGGACCCCGGCGGAGATCGAAGCCTATGCCGACGCCATGGCCGACATGGTCTGCGCCTATCTCAAAGGCCTCGGGACTGGCTGAGGCGGCCGATGCGCCGCCCTGCTCAGAGGCGATGCATCGGCCGCTGCCGCGGTCTCAGAAGTCGAACTTGTCGATGTTCTCCTTGGTGTAGACGAAGGGCGCCCCGAGCAGGATCTCGCTGCCGTTGACGACCTGGAGGTCGCCGAGCTTGCCGGCCTTCACCGAGGTCGCGCCGGGCTTGAGCGTGCCGTCGGCCACGGCCCGCAGCACATACATCGCGGCATAGCCGAGGTCGACCGGGTTCCACAGCACCACCGACTTGACGCAATCCTTCGCCACATAGGGCTTCATGGCGTTGGGCGTGGCCAGGCCGATCACGGCGATCGAGCCGCATTTGCCGGCCTGGGTGACCGCCTCGGCGGAGGCCGGGGTCGCCACGCTGGTCATGCCGACGATGCCCTTGAGCTCGTCGCCATGCTTGTTGATCAGCGTCGTCGCCTGGTTGAAGGACAGGATGTTGTCCTCCTGCGCCTCGACCGTCTCCAGCCATTTCAGCTTCGGATGGCACTTCTCGGCATAGGCCGCCATCTCGGCGATCCAGCGCGCCTGGTTCGGCGTGGTGAAGGTCGAGGTGACGATGGCGAAGGAGGCTTCCTCGCCGATCTCCTTCGCCAGGTTGTCGATCAGCGACTTGGCGATGCCGTTGAACTCCGCCTGGTTGACGAACCACTGGCGGGCGTCCGGCGTCGAGTTGGCGTCGTAGCCGACGACGTTGATGCCCTTCGACAAGGCCTTCTTCAGCACCGGCGCGATGGCCACGGGGTCGTTGGCGGCGAACAGGATGCCGTCGACGCCGCTGGTGATGGTGTTGTCGATGAAGGTGATCTGCTCGTCGATATTGGCCTTGGTCGGCCCGTCCGTCTTGGCGGTGACGTTGCCGAGCTCCTTGGCCGCGTCGGCGATGCCCTTCGAGGTGGCGTTGAAATAGCCGATGCCGATCAGCTTCGGAATGTCGACCACGGTGAGCGGCTTGCCCGCGCGGTCCGGCGCGCCGGTCGGGGTGCCGCCGTCATAGGGCTTCGCCGCCGCAGCGGCGGCCGTCCCGTCGCAGGCCAGCGGACTGGTCGGCAGGTCGTCGCCGCCCGTCCAGGAATCCGCCCGCGCCGCACCGGCGGCCAGCAGCACGCCGAGCGCCAGGGCCCAAGTCGTCCGCCTCATGTCCATCTCCTCCACTGTTTGCGGGCCGGAATCCGGCGAGGCCCGCGTTTCTTGGTCAGCCGTCGCCGTCGCGGCGGAACAGGTTGCCGGCGAGAATGGCGATGATCAGCACCACGCCGATGACGACGATGGTGCCGTCGCCCTTCACCCCGGCCAGGGACAGGCCGTTCTTGATGGCCTGCATCAGGATCAGGCCCAGCACGGTGCCGACGATCGTGCCGCGCCCGCCGAAGATGCTGGTGCCGCCGAGGACGACGGCGGTGATGACGTCGAGCTCCAGCCCCGTGCCCATGTCCGAGCGCGTGGTCGACACGCGCGACACGAAGACCACGGCGGCGAGCCCCGCCATCAGGCCCGAGCCGGTATAGATCAGCAGCTTGGTGCGGTCGACACCGATGCCCGAGAAACGGGCGGCGGTCTCGTTGGCGCCGACCGAATAGGTCGACCGGCCGAAGGTGGTGAGGCCGAGCACCACGGCGGCGGCCACGGTGACGATCAGCAGGATCCAGAGCTGCGAGGGCACGCCGAGCGCCTCGCCCTGGCCGAGGCCGAAGAACCAGTCGGGATAGCCGCGCACCGAGCGCGCCTGGCTGATGCCCTCGGCCAGCCCGCGATAGAGGGCGAGGGTGGCCAGGGTGGCGATCAGCGGCGGCACCCGGAAGCGGGTGATGATCAGGCCGTTGACCAGGCCCGCCACGGCGCCGACCGCGAGCGCCAGGGCCATCGCGGCGGGCAGCGGCAGGCCCAGATTTTTCCAGAACACGCCGAGCAGGATGGCGCAGAGCCCCAGGATCGATCCGACCGACAGGTCGATGCCGCCGGTGACGATGACGAAGGTCATGGCCAGCGCCACCAGCCCGACCTCGGCCATCAGCCGGCCCTGGTTCAGCAGGTTGTCGATGGTGAAGAAGCGGTCGGACTGGGTGGCCAGCAGGGCCAGCGCCAGCGTGACCAGGATGGCGAGGATCGTCTCGTGCCGGAGAAGGAAGCGCAGCGACACCGGCGCCTCCTCAGAGCGCGACGCGCCGGCGCCGCACCATGTCGGCGAGCACCGTGACGAGGATGAGGAGGCCGAGCACGGCGCGCAGCCAGTAGGCCGACACGTTGAGGAAGATCAGCGCCGAGCCGATGGTGGCGAACAGCAGGGCGGCGAGGGTCGAGCCGATCACCGTGCCGGTGCCGCCCAGGATCGACACCCCGCCGATGACCGAGGCGGTGATGACCGTGAGCTCGAGATTGGGCGGCACGGTCGACTGGATGACCTGGAGCTGGGTCGCGAACAGCACGGCGGTGATGCCGGCGAAGACGCCGTGGATGGCGAAGACGGCGACCGTCGTCCCCTCGATCCGGATGCCGGTCGCCCGCGCCGCCTCGGCATTGCCGCCGACGGCATAGATCGACCGTCCGAAGGCCGAGTAGCGCATCCAGAAGGCAGTCAGGAGCGTCAGCACGACCATGAAATAGATCGGCAGCGGCAGGCCGAAGAGGCGCTTCTGGGCGATCAGGTAGTCGGCCGGCAGGTTGGTGATCCAGGCGCCGTCGGTGACGCTGATCAGGCCGCCCTTCAGGATCGACAGCATGCCGAGCGTCACCACGATCGACGGGATGCGGGCATAGGCGACGAGGCCGCCGACGAAGGCGTTGACCACCACGCCGGCGAGGATCGGCGCGGTCCAGGCGACCCAGACCGGATAGCCGCCGACCGCGAGCGTGCCGGAGAGCGTGGCGAGCACGCCGATCAGCGAGCCGATCGACACGTCGATATGGCCCGAGATGATCACCAGGGACATGCCCAGCGCGGCCACGGCGATATAGGCGTTGCTCGAGAAGATGCTGGTCAGGTTGGTGTCGCTCAGGAAGCGCGGGTTGACCGCGCCGACCACGACGAAGAGCACGACGAGGGCGCCCAGGATGACCAACTCCTGGCCGTAGGCGCCCAGGAAGCGGCCGAGCCGTCCGCTCCGGGCCGAGGAGCGGGCCGCGGCCGTGATCATCGTCATCAGGCGGCCTCCGCCGTGTCGCCGGACCGCGTCATCGCCGCGCCGACCGCGTCCGGCGTCGCCTCCGCCCGGTCGAAGGCGGCGGCGATGCGCCCGCCGCTCATGACCAGGATACGGTCGCTCATGCCCAGCACCTCGGGAAGCTCGCTCGAGATCAGCAGGATGGCGAGGCCCTGGGCGGCGAGCCGGCTGATCAGGGCATGCACCTCGGCCTTGGCGCCGACATCGATGCCGCGCGTCGGCTCGTCGAGGATCAGGATGCGCGGCTCGGTGGCCAGCCATTTCGCCAGCACCACCTTCTGCTGGTTGCCGCCGGACAGCTGGCGCACCGCCTGTTCGGGCCCGCGGGTGCGGATGCCGAAGCGCTTGATGGCGTCGCGGGCGAGGGCGCCTTCGCGCCGGAGGTCGACGATGGAGGCCTTGGCGATCCGGCCGAGGACCGCAAGCGACACATTCTCGCGCACCGTCTGCGGCCGGATCAGGCCCTGCAGGCCCCGGTCCTCCGGCACATAGGCGATGCCAAGGTCCCGCGCCTGGCCCGGCCCGCCGATCACGACCGGCTTGCCGTCCAGCAGGATCTCCCCCGATGTGGCCGGGGTGATGCCGAAGACGGTGAGCGCCAGCTCGGTGCGGCCCGAGCCGACCAGCCCGGCGATGCCCAGGATCTCGCCGGCGTGCAGCGACAGGGAGATGTCCTTCACCGTCGTGCTGTACGAGACGTTGCGCAGCTCGAGCATGGTCCGCCCGATTGTCGCCTCGCCCTTGGGGAACAGCTGTTCGATCGAGCGGCCGACCATCATCGACACCAGCGTCTTCTCGTCGACCTCGCCGATCGGCCTGGTGCCGATCAGTGCCCCGTCCCGCAGCACGGTGACCCGGTCGGCCAGGGCGAAGATCTCCGCCATGCGGTGGCTGACATAGACGATGCCGACGCCCTGGCCGCGCAGCCGGCGCACCACATCCATCAGCCGCTTGACGTCGGCGTCCGCCAGCGCCGCCGTCGGCTCGTCCATGATGACCAGGCGGGCGTTCCAGGACAGGGCCTTGGCGATCTCGACACGCTGGCGGTTGGCGACCGAAAGGCTGCCCACCCTGGCGTCGACGTCGAGATCGTGACTGTCGAGGGAATCGAGCAGCTCGCGCGCCCTGATCCGCATCGCCTCCCAGTCTAGCCCGCCCCAGGACCGGCGCGGCGCATGGCCGAGGAAGATGTTCTCGGCGACCGTGAGCTCGGGGAACAGCAGCAGTTCCTGGTAGACCGTGGCGATGCCGGCCTGCTGCGCCTCGCGCGGCGAGGCGAAGCTCGTCGGCCTGCCGTCGACGCGCAGCTCCCCGGCATCGGCCCGGTGCACGCCGGCGAGGATCTTGATCAGCGTCGACTTGCCGGCGCCGTTCTCGCCGAGCAGGGCATGGACCTCGCCGGGACGCACGTCGAAGCTGATGTCCTTCAGCACCGTCAGCCCGGAGAAGGATTTGGACACACCGGCGAGCTCGACGACCGCGGTCATGCCGGTGTCAGCGACGGTCAAGGCCGGCCTCGGATCCGAACGGCTGGCGCCGGGCGCAGCCGGGAGAGCCCTGCTCCGCCGATGCGCTCTGTCGGCTGATCCCCATGGGTGGCGTCCATCCCTGTCGATCCGGTTCCGAAGACCGTCATTGGAGATCGAGGCGCGGGGCGCTTCGTCCCAGTTCCAATCATCAGACCATAAAGAGGTTTTACTGTCACGTCCTCCAAGGGGGATCCGGTCCGCCCTCGGGGAACACGACACCCGGGATCGACAGTGCTAGACGGTCATCCTGCGACTGCCAGGAGCAACCGCGCGGGGTCTATTGCATAATGACGAATAAAAGTACAATCTTCGGCCGCCATACCGAGAGGGGCCGATGCCGCCGTCACCGCTGACGCCGCAGATCGCCGCGCGCATCATCGACTACGCCCGCGACCAGCCGCTGCGGGCGAACGACCATCTGCCGGCGCAGAAGCTGGCCGACCTGTTCCGCGTGTCGCGGTCCCCGGTCAATGATGCGCTGAAGCTGCTCGAGGCCCGGGGCGTCGTCCGGCGCGAGGCCAACCGGGGCTTCTTCCTGGCGCAGGACCCGGCCGCCCTGGCCGCGGAGATCGCGGCCGATGCCAGCCCGGAGGCGGGGGAGGAGGCCTATTTCCAGCTCGCCGACGACCGGCTGTCCGGCCGGCTGCCGGACCGGGTCAGCGAGAACGAGATCATGCGGCGCTACGACCTGTCGCGCAGCGAGGCGATCCGGATCCTGACGCGGATGGCGCGGGAGGGATGGGTCGAGCGCCTGCCCGGCAAGGGCTGGGGCTTCCTGCCGGTGCTGACCTCCAGCGAGGCCTACCGGATGGCCTATCAGTTCCGCATCGCGATCGAGCCCGCCGCCATCCTGCAGCCGGGCTACACGGTCGACGAGGAGGCGTTCCGCCGGGCGCGGACGCAGCAGCAGGCCCTGCTGGACGGCGACTACCGCACCCTGTCGCGCACCAAGCTGTTCGAGATCAACTCGCAGTTCCACGAGATGATCGTCGCCGGCTCGGGCAACCTGTACTTCCTCGAATCGATCAAGCGGGTGAATGCAAGCCGCCGGCTGGCGGAGTACCGCAAGACGCTCGACCGCAGCCGCCTGGTCGGCCAGTCGCTGGAGCATCTGCGCATCCTCGACCTGCTCGAGGCCGGCGATGTCGCCAAGGCGGCCGAGTTCATCCGCTTCCACCTGGAATACGCCCTCAAGCTGAAGGCCGACGGCACCCTGGCTTAGGCCCGAGCCTGCTGCGAGACCGGCGGCACCCTTTCGTGCAAAATCGAATTGACTTACGTTGCTGTATTATGCAATCCATCGATGGTGGTTGTCGCTCGCACCCATGGCGCGGCCGCTCCCATTGCAGCGATGCCGACCGAGCCGTAGCCCGCGGCCGGCCGGTGCTCCCCTCGGCGGGCGAAGACATGACGGGGATGGCGGAGGATATGTCGGCATGATCCCGGCCTACGACCCCCGGCGCAACGCGGTGCGGTCGCTGGCCGCGCTCGCGGTCTGGCAGAGCGGTGCCACGGAGCCGGCGCTGGAGCCGGACCTGCCGATGGTCGACAGCCATCACCACCTGTGGCGCCGCGACAGCGGCAACTATCTGCCGGGCGATCTGGCTTCGGATGCCGGCGGCCATGCCGTGGTCGCGACGGTCTGCATCGAATGCGGCGCCGGCTACCGGCCCGATGGCCCGGAAGAGTTGCGGCCGGTCGGCGAGACCGAGTTCATCGCGGCAGAGGCGGCGGGCGCGTCGAACGGGGTCGGCGCGGCGATCGTCGGCCGGGCCGATCTGCGCCTCGGGACCCGTGTCCAGGAGGTTCTCAACGCCCATATCGAGGCCGGGCAGGGCCGGTTCCGCGGCATCCGCCAGCCGCTGCGCTGGGACGCGGCGGGCATCGGCATGTTCGGCAAGCCGGGGCCGCGCGGCCTGGCGCTGGACCCGGACTTTCGCGAGGGCTTCGCCGCGCTGGCGCCGCTGGGCCTCAGCTTCGACGCCTGGCTGTTCCATCCCCAGCTCGACGAGCTGGTCGACCTGGCCCGGGCCTTTCCGGACACCGCGATCATCCTGAACCATGTCGGCGGCCCGCTCGGCGTCGGCGCCTATGCCGGCCGCCGCGACGAGGTGCTGGCGCTGTGGCGCCACGGGATCGCTGCCCTCGCGCAATGCCCGAACGTCCTGGTCAAGGTCGGGGGCCTGGGCATGCTCTATTACGGCTTCGACTTCCACGAGCGTGCCGTGCCGCCGGGTTCGACCGAGCTGGCCGCCGCGTGGCGCCCCTATGCCGAGGAATGCTTCGACCGGTTCGGCATCGACCGCTGCCTGTTCGAGAGCAACTTCCCGGTCGACAAGCAGAGCTGCAGCTACAACGCCCTGGCCAACGCCTTCAAGCGGCTGACCCGGGGTTTCTCGGAGGCCGAGCGGTCGGCCTTCTTCAGCCGCAATGCGGCGCGGACCTACCGCATCGAGATCGACCGGGCGCGGCACGACACCGTGCCGGCCGGCGAGGAGGCAAGACCATGACCGAAGCCGTGATCGACCGCAGCGCGGAGCAGGAGTTCGTCGAGCGCAACCGCGCCCAGTTCGACTTCGGCCGGACCACGATCTTCGCCAGCCAGGCGGATCCGCGCTTCGCCTACTGCCTCTACGTCCCGCCAGCCACGCCCGCCGGCCCGCTGCCGGATCTGGTGGTGACGATGCACGGCACCGGCCGCGACTTCGTCGGCTACCGCGACGCCTTCGCCGAATTCGGCCGCTGGAACAACTGCATCATCCTGGCGCCGCTGTTCCCGGTCGGCGTGCTGGGCGACGGCAACCGTGACGGCTTCAAATACATGCGTGAAGGCGACATCCGCTACGACCGGGCGCTGATCGCCATCGTCGATGAGGTGGCCGAGCGCTACGCCCTGCCGTCCCGCCGCTTCGCCCTGTTCGGCTATTCCGGCGGCGGGCACTTCACCCACCGCTTCCTGATGCTGCACCCGGACCGGCTGTGGGCCGCCTGCATCGGCGCGCCGGGCTCGGTCACGCTCTTGGACCCGACGCGCGACTGGTGGGTCGGCACCCGCAACACCGAGGCGCTGTTCGGCATCGCCGTCGACCCCGCCGCCCTGGCCCGCGTGCCGGTGCAGATGGTGGTCGGCGCCGCCGACCTGGAGACCTGGGAGATCACCCACCGCCCGGGCGGCCGCCACTGGATGCCGGACGCCAACCATGCAGGCCGCAACCGGCCGGAGAGGCTGGCCAGCCTGCAGCGGACCTTCGAAGCCGCCGGCGTCGCCGTGCGCTTCGATCTGGTGCCGAGCATGGCCCATGACGGGCTGGCAGCCGTGCCGGAGGTCCAGACCTTCCTGGCGGAGGTGCTGGGGCGCCGCCGGGCCATGGCCGGCTGACCGGCGGCAACAATCAGGCGCCAGGCACAAGGCGCCGGTATCGGACAAACAGGAGGCACAATCATGAAACGATGGACGCTCATTTTTGCCGCTCTGGCGGCGATGGCCGGTCCGGCCGCCGCGCAGACCATCACCGCGGCGCTGAACCAGGACATCCGCAGCTCCGACCCCGGCGTGAACCGGGACGGCAACACCGACATGGTGATCCTGCACGTGGTCGAGGGCCTGGTCGGCAATTCGGAGGGCGGCGAGGTCGGGCCGCTGCTGGCGCAGACGGTCGACGTCTCGCCCGACGGCACGACCTACACCTTCACCCTGCGCCAGGGGGTGAAGTTCCACAACGGCGCCCCGCTGACCTCGGCCGAGGTGCTGTGGAGCTGGAACCGCTACATGGACCCGAAGACGGAGTGGCGGTGCCTGCCGAATTTCGACGGCCGCAACGGCACCAAGGTGGTGTCGGCCACGGCGCCGGCTCCCGACACCTTCGTCATGGTGCTGGACAAGCCGAACGCGATCTTCCTGGACCAGCTGGCGCTGACCGATTGCGGCGGCACCGGCGTCCTGCACCCGGAGTCGGTCAAGGCCGACGGCAGCTGGGACAAGCCGATCGGCACCGGCCCGTTCAAGTTCGGCGAATGGAAGCGCGGCCAGTCGGTGTCGCTGACCGCCTTCGACGACTACGTCTCGCCGCCGGGCGACAAGCGCGACGGCTTCCTGGGCCTGAAGAAGCCGCTGGTGAAGGAGGTGCGCTTCCTGGCCATCCCCGACGCCGCGACGGTCAAGGCCGGGCTGCAATCCGGCGCGATCGACGTCTCCTCGGTGCCGGAGAGCGAGGTGAAGGAGCTGCAGGCCGACCCGAACCTGACGGTCGAGCTCGGCACCAACCCGGTGCGCCACAGCATCATCCTGCAGACCCGCGACCCGGTGCTGAAGAACGTCAAGATCCGCCAGGCCATGGCCGCGGCGATCGACTACCAGGCGCTGGTCGATGCGGTGACCGAGGGCATCGGCAAGGTCAACAACTCGCCGGTCTACCGGACCTCGCAATATTACGGCCCGGTCGAGCAGCAGGGCTTCACCTACGACCCCGAGCGAGCCAAGACGCTGCTCGCGGAGGCCGGCTACAAGGGCGAGAAGATCGTCCTGATCGCCAACAAGCGGTCGACCGTGCCCAGCTTCAACACGGCGGTGATCGCCCAGCAGATGTGGCAGGCGGTCGGGCTGAACGTCGAGATCGAGGTGCTGGACTGGGCCGCCCAGCTCGATAAGTACAACACCGGGGCCTACATGATGGAGGCCACGTCCTATTCGCCGCGCTTCGACGTCGCGCTCGGCTTCGAGCAGATCTCCGGCCCCAAGGACAAGCAGCCGCGCAAGGTCTGGGAGAACCCGGAGGCGCTGGCCCTGATCGACAAGGCGATGCAGGTCACCGACCCGAAGGAGCGGCAGCCGATCTTCGACCAGCTGCACAAGATGCTGCTGGAGGACGTGCCGGTGATCTTCACCCACAACGACAATGACTGCCTGGCCCACAACAAGCGCATCACCGGCCTGAAGCCGTGGGCGTCGAACCTGATCCTGTGGGGCGTGGCCAAGAGCTGACCGGCCGCGCCCCCCGAAGTCGAGAGACCATATGCTCCGTTTCATTCTGACGCGCGTGGCCATGGCGATCCCGACGCTGCTGATCGTGGCAGTGTCGGTGTTCGCCCTGATCCGGCTGATCCCGGGCGACCCGGCCGCGCTGATGCTGGGCGACCTGGCC
This sequence comes from Inquilinus sp. CA228, assembly GCF_052078665.1. Classification (NCBI taxonomy): domain Bacteria; kingdom Pseudomonadati; phylum Pseudomonadota; class Alphaproteobacteria; order Rhodospirillales; family Rhodospirillaceae; genus Inquilinus; species Inquilinus sp. CA228. Next base: position 101,686 of record NZ_JBQJIK010000015.1, read on the forward strand.
GACCCCGCCAGCCTCGCCGACCTGCGGCACCGGCTCGGGCTGGACCAGGGCATCCTGGTCCAGTTCGCGATCTGGTTCGGCCATCTGCTGCGGGGGGATCTCGGCCAGTCCATCACCTCGCAGGAGGCGGTGCTGCCGCTGATCCTGGAGCGGTTCTGGGTCAGCGCCCAGGTGGTGCTGGCGGCGGTGCTGCTGGCCAGCCTGGCCGCGGTGCCGGCCGGCGTGATCGCCGCCTGGCGCCAGAACAGCCGGACGGACATCGCGCTGGTGGCGACGGCGACGCTGTTCCTATCGGTGCCGACCTTCTGGCTCGGCCTACTGCTGCTGCTGTTCCTGGGGCTCAAGCTCGCCTGGCTGCCGGTGGTCGGCTACGTCTCGGTCGCCGAGGACCCGATGCGCGGCCTGCTGTATCTGGTCATGCCGATCCTGACGCTGTTCCTGCACGAGACCGGCGTGATCCTGCGCATGGCCCGCGCCTCGACGCTGGAGGTGCTGCGGCTGGACTACATCACCCACGCCCGGGCGAAGGGGCTGTCGGAAGGGGCGGTGCTGCGCCGGCACGCCTTCAAGAATGCGTTCGGGCCGACCTGGACGCTGATCGGCCTGGTGCTGGGCAACCTGCTGGGCGGCATCGCAGTGGTGGAGACGGTGTTCACCATCCCCGGGCTCGGTCGCCTGCTCGTCGATTCGATCTTCGCCCGCGACTATCCGGTCATCCAGGGATGCCTGCTGTTCGTCGCGATCACCTATGTGCTCGTCAACCTGATCGTGGATCTCTGCTACCCGATCTTCGATCCGCGGGTGGCCGTGGAATGAAACGCCTCTCCCTCAACACCGTCACCGGCGGCACGCTCATCGCCGTCCTGCTCGCCACCGCGGCCAGCGGGGCGCTGTGGACGCCCTACGACCCGCTGGCGATCAGCTTCCGCGCCAAGCTCGGCGCCCCCACCGTCGCGCATTGGCTGGGCACCGACGAGTTCGGCCGCGACGTGCTCAGCCGGATCATGGCCGGGGCCGCGACCAGCGTCTGGATCAGCCTGCTGACCGTCACCGTCGCGGTCGTGCTGGGCACCGCGATCGGCGTCTTCTCCGGCTATGTCCGCGGCTGGGTCGACCGCATCGTCATGGCGTTCAACGACGCCCTGCTGGCCTTCCCCGGCATCCTCTTGGCGCTCGGGCTGCTGGCCGTGGTCGGCGCCAACAAATACGGGATCATCGTGGCGCTCGGCCTGGCCTATGCGCCGTCGGTCGCCCGCATCATGCGCGGCACCGTGCTGTCGCTGCGCGAGCAGGAGTTCATCGCCTCCTCGCGCGTCATCGGCAACTCCGAAGGCTACACCATGCTGCGGCACGTGCTGCCGAACTGCCTGGCGCCGCTGACCGTGCTGGCGACCTCGATGTTCGGCTGGGCGCTGCTGGCCGAAAGCGCGCTGTCCTTCCTCGGGCTCGGCGTGCCGCCGCCGGCGCCGACCTGGGGCAACATGCTGGCCAGCAGCCGGCCCTATATCGGCCAGGCCGTCTGGCTCGGCATCTTCCCGGGCCTGTGCATCTCGATGACCCTGCTCGGCATCAACCTGCTGGGCGATGCGATCCGTGACCGGCTCGACCCGCGGATGCGGGGGACGGCGTGATGCCAGGGCAGCACCACCCATTGCTCGCCATCGACGGCCTGACGCTGCAGATCGCCGGCTCCGGTACGGTCGTGGTCGACGGCGTCGGCTTCTCGGTCGATGCCGGCGAGATCGTCGGCATCGTCGGCGAATCCGGCTCCGGCAAGACCCTGGCGGCGCGCGCCGTGCTGGGGCTGGTGCCGCCGGCCATCCGCTGCGTCGCCGGGTCGGTCCGCTTCGAGGGCGAGGAGATCACGACGATGCCGCCGAAGCGGCTGCGCCAGCTGCGCGGCGCCCGCATCGGCATGGTGTTCCAGGAGCCGATGACCTCGCTGAACCCGTCGATGCTGCTCGGCGAGCAGCTGGACGAGGGGCTGGCCCTGCACCGCAAGCTGAAGCCGGCCCAGCGCCGGGAGCTGATCCTCGACATGCTGCGGCGGGTCGGGCTCGGCGATCCGGAGCGGGCGCTGACCTCCTATCCGCACCAGTTCTCCGGCGGCATGCGCCAGCGCATCATGCTGGCCTCGGTGATGCTGCTGCGGCCGGCGCTGCTGGTGGCGGACGAGCCGACGACGGCGCTCGACGCCGTGGTCCAGCGCGACGTGCTGGAGCTGATGGTCGGGCTGACCCGCGAGCACCGCACCGCCGTGCTGCTGATCAGCCACGATCTCGGCATGGTCGCCCGCTACTGCGACCGGATCATCGTCATGTGCAAGGGCGAGATCGTGGAGCAGGGGCGGGCGCAGGACCTGCTGGCCGCGCCGCGCCATCCCTATACGCGCAAGCTGCTGGCGGCGATGCCGCTGCGCGGGCCGTCGCGCAGCTTCCCGGCGGGCGAGACGCCGGTGGTGGCGGTGCGCGATCTGGTGGTCGACTATCCCGGACGCCGGATCCTGTTCCGGCAAGAGGCGGGCAAGCGCGCGCTGCACGGCATCAGCCTGGAGGTCGCGCCGCGCCAGGTCGTGGCCGTGGTCGGCGGCTCGGGCTCGGGCAAGACCACGCTGGGCCACGCCATCGCCGGGCTGGTCCGGCCGAGCGGCGGCGAGATCCTGTTCGGCGGCAAGCCGATCCACCGCAGCGAGGCCGGCTACTGGGACTACCGGCTGAACTGCCAGATGGTGTTCCAGGATCCGTACTCCTCGCTCGACCCGCGCATGACCATCGGCGGGCTGGTAGGCGAGCCGCTGCGCTTCGTCGCGGGCATGACATCGGGTCAAAGGGCCGAGCGGGTGCGCGAGGTGCTGACCGAGGTCGGCCTCGGCGACAGCTTCGCCGGGCGCTACCCGCATGAGTTGTCGGGGGGGCAGCGCCAGCGCGTGGCGATCGCCCGCGCTTTGGTGCGCCGGCCGAAATTCGTCATCGCCGACGAGCCGGTCTCGGCCCTCGACGTCACCGTCCGGGCCCAGATCCTGGAGCTCTTCGCCGGGCTGCAGGCGCGGCACGGCTTCTCCTGCCTGTTCATCAGCCACGACCTCGGCGTGGTCGAGCAGGTGGCCGACCGCGTGGTGGTGATGAGCGAGGGCCGGATCGTCGAGCACGGCACGCGCGACGAGATCTTCGACGCGCCCAAGCACGACTACACCCGCCGGCTGCTGTCAGCGGTGCCGGCGCTGGAGAGCGCGCCGAACGGCGGCGTGCGCCTGCTGTGGCGGCTGGACGGCGAGGCGGAACAGCAGGCGCGGGCCAAGGCCGCCGCCCTGTAGCGCGGCCGGGAACCATGAACGAACCAAGGGGGCTTCCGATGAAGACGATCGCACTGACCATGCTGGCGGCCTGCCTCGCGGCCGGGCCGGCCTTGGCGGGGGGCGACACGCTGCTGATCCGGCTCAACGCCGATATCCGCTCGCTCGATCCCGGTACCAACCGGGACGGCAACACCGATATCGTGCAGACCCATCTGTTCGAAGGGCTGGTCGCGTTCAAGGAAGACGCGACGATCGGCCCGCTGCTGGCCAGGTCGGTCGAGGTGTCGCCGGACGGGCTGACCTACACCTTCCCGCTGCGCGACGACGTCAAGTTCAGCAACGGCGCGCCCCTGACCAGCGACGATGTGCTGTTCGCCTGGAAGCGATACACCGACCCCGCCACCGGCTGGCGCTGCCTGACCGAGGTCGACGGCCGCGGCGCGGTCAAGGTGACCGGCGTGACGGCGCCGGACGCGCACACCGTGGTGTTCACGCTGGAGAAGCCGTCGGCCCTGTTCCTCGGCACCCTGGCCCGGCCCGATTGCGGCGGCACCGGCATCTATCACCGCAGCTCGCTGGGGCCGGACGGCCAGTGGCAGGAGCCGGTGGCGACCGGGCCGTTCAAGCTCGGCGAATGGAAGCGCGGCCAGTATATCGACCTGCTGCGCAACGACTCCTACGCGGCGCTGCCGGGCAAGCCCGACGGCCTGACCGGCAACAAGACGGTGGAGGTGCCGAAGGTCCGCTTCCTGATCATCCCGGACGAGGCGACGGCCAAGGCGGCGCTGCAGACCGGCGACATCGACCTGAACTACGATGTTGAGAGCGCCGATGTGGCGGACTACCAGGCCAACCCGGACCTGGTGACCGACACGGCGCCGACCATGAACATCAGCGACTTCCTGTTCCAGACCAAGGACCCGCTGCTGTCGGATGTGCGGATCCGCAAGGCGTTCCTGCTGTCGCTGGACATGGTGGAGCTGGTCGGCCAGGTCACCAACGGCCAGTCGCAGCCGAACAACTCGCCGATCCCGCCGCCCAGCGCCTATTACAAGGCGGCGCAGGCCGTGGTGGTGCAGCGCAACCTCGATGAGGCGAAGCGGCTGCTGGCCGAGGCCGGCTACAACGGCCAGCCGATCAAGATGATCACCAACAAGCGCTTCGCGCCGATGTTCGACCAGGCGATCCTGGCCCAGGCCATGGCGCAGGAGGCCGGGCTGAATATCGAGCTCGACGTGATCGACTGGGCGACGCAGCAGGACCGCTACCTGGCCGGCACCTACCAGATCATGTCGCACGGCTTCTCCGCGCGGCTCGACCCGTCGCTGTCCTTCGAGATGTTCTCCGGCGACAAGACCAAGCAGCCGCGCAAGGTCTGGGACAATCCGGAGGCGGCGAAGCTGCTGGCCGCCAGCATGGCGACCTCCGACACCGCCAAGCGGCAGGCGCTGCTGGACCAGCTGGAGAATCTGTACCGCCAGGACGTCGCCATGATCACGCTCTATTCCGGCGTGCGGACCGGCGCGGCCCGGGCGAATGTGGTCGGCTACAAGGGCTGGGCCCTCGGCTCGCCCCGCGCCTGGGGCGTATCGTTCAAACAATGAAGCGGGGGATTTCGATGCGATATGCACGCATGCCGATCGAGGTGGAAGCGCCGGAGGAGTACGGCTACGACCTGATCCGCTTCAACCTGTCCGAGAGCTCGGTGGCGGACCGCAGCCTGTCGCAGCTCGGGCTGCAGATCCCGGACCTGACCCTGCTGTACGGCAGCCATCGCGGCAGCGAGGTGCTGCGGACGCTGATCGCGGCGGAAGGGCCGGGGCTGAAGCCCGACGACGTGCTGATCACCGGCGGCGCGGCCGGGGCGCTGTTCATCGTCGCCACCGCGCTGCTGGGCCGCGACGACCATCTGGTGGTGGTGCGCCCGAACTACGCGACCAATCTGGAGACGCCGCGGGCGATCGGCTGCGCCATGACCACGGTCGATCTGCGCTTCGAGGACGGGTTCCGGATCGACCCGGACGCGGTCGCCGCCGCGGTCACGCCGCGCACCAGGCTGATCAGCGTCACCGCGCCGCACAACCCGACCGGGACGATGGGCAGCGCCGCGGATCTGCGGGCCCTGGCCGACCTCGCGGCGCGCAGCGGCTGCCCCCTGCTGGTCGACGAGACCTATCGCGACCTGTCCCTGGACGGCGCCCTGCCGCCGGCGGCGACGCTGGGGCCGCATGTCATCGGCGTGTCGTCGCTGTCTAAGGCCTATGGCGTGCCGGGCATCCGCATCGGCTGGATCGTCACCCGCGACCCGGCGCTGCAGGAGCTGTTCCTGGCGGCCAAGGAGCAGATCAGCATCTGCGGCAGCGTCGTCGACGAATGGATCGCCGAGCGGATCCTGGAGAACCGGGCGGCGATCCTGGAGCCGATCCTGGCGGAGATGCGCCGCCGCCGCGCTTTGGTGGCCGACTGGATCGTTGCTGAGGACCGGCTGGACTGGGTGGCGCCGTCGGGCGGGGTGGTGTGCTTCCCGCGGATGCGGGTGGAGCCGCCGGGCGGCACCGGCGCCTTCTACCGGCGGCTGCTGGACGTCCATGGCTGCTATGTCGGGCCGGGCCACTGGTTCGAGCTGCCCGACACCTTCTTCCGCCTGGGCTATGGCTGGCCGACGGGAGAGGAGCTGGAGTCCGGCCTGGCCGCGATCTCGGCCGCGCTGCGGGGCTGATCCAGCGAATCCCCGACCCTGGAGCGGAATGAATCGAGGTCGGGTCCCGTCGATGCATCCGGGCAGGGGCTGATGTCGAGCGACTTTGGCGCTGGCGGGTAAAGCGGGTCCCGGCCTCGACAAAGGACCCTTGCTCACCCGGAGGCGCAAGCGCCGCCGATCTCTCCCGCAAGCGGGAGAGGCAAAATAATCCGGATCTCGTAGGTTGGGTTCGCGGCAGCGAACCCAACAGGATCAAGGGCCGCGACGGCGGCGGCATGTTGGGTTCGCCAACGCGAACCCAACCTACGGTGTGCCGAGCATGATCGACAGCTTGGAGGTGGAAGTCCTCTGTCCAGCCTGATGGCGGTGAAGGACTAGCGAAGCGCAAGGGCGTCGCCGTGAGGCGGGGTCTGAAGGA
>NZ_JBQJIK010000150.1:0-6995 GCF_052078665.1 Inquilinus sp. CA228
GTCTTCGGCGAGGCCGGCCAGGACAACATCCTGGGCGGTGCCGGCAACGACCGGCTCGACGGCGGCGACGGCAACGACACGCTCGACGGCGGTGCCGGGGCCGACGCCCTGGTCGGCGGCGCCGGCATCGACACCATCAGCTACACCGCCTCGGCCGCCGCCGTCACCGTCAGCCTGGCCACCGGCACGGCCGAGGGCGACAGCTTCTCCGGCATCGAGCAGGTGCTGGGCTCGGCCCAGGCCGACACGCTGACCGGCGACGCCAATGCCAACACCCTGTGGGGCATGGCCGGCGGGGATGTCCTGACCGGCGGCGGCGGCGGCGACGTGCTGAAGGGCGGCGTCGGCAACGACCGGTTCGTCTACACCGCCCTGTCCGACAGCGCGGCCTCCGGCCTCGGCAAGGACACGATCCGGGATTTCTCGGCCGGCGACAGGATCGACCTGTCGGCGATCGACGCGGACGGCAACTCCAGCACCGGCGACACCGCCTTCACCTTCGGCACCGGCGACTACACCCGCCATGCCGGCGAGCTGCGGGTGGTGACGGCAGGCTCGATCCAGGTGGTCTATGTCGATGTCAATGGCGACAAGGTCTCGGACTTCGCCATCAACGTCACCTCCGACCATGCGCTGACGGCGAGCGATTTCATCCTCTGAGGGCATCTCCGGTGGCCGTGGTCGAAGGCCACCGAAACCGGACGGTGCCCGCGAGCGTGTTACAGGCCGCCTGGCAGCGACGTGTTCGGCAGCAGCGAGGTGTTCGGTGCCCCCATGGTCTGCGCCTGGCGCGGGGCCGGGATCGGGGTTGCCTGAAATGGCGCCGGCTGCGGGGGTGGGGCGATCCTCATCTGCGGCCGCATGGAGTGGCCGATGAGCGGCCGCGAACCGATACCGCCGGCGCAGGAGGTGCCGACGGCATTCTGGCTGACGATGCATTGCGCCATGGCGGCCGGTGCGGTCGCAATGGTCAGGCTGGCGGCCAGCGCCAGACGGATCCATGTGTTCATGTCCGTCATATTTGCACCGCTTGACCCACTTCCAGGTGCCATCCGCGCGCAGTGCGATGTTGCGCCGCTGGATCGTGCGGTGACGGAGAAGCGGCGCAGCTGGCCCAGACCCAGGCGACCCTGGCGCAGGACCGGGCCAATGAGCACCTCGCGGTGGTCACCAACCAGCGCACCACCCGGCTGGTGCAGCAGGGCTGGGCCAGCAAGGAGCAGGGCGACACCGACAGCTCGAGCCAGGCCGCCACCACCGCCGCCGTCGCCGCGGCCCAGGCCAGCATCGTCGCCCAGCAGGCCGATGTGGCGCGGCTGCAGCAGCTGACCGGCTTCGAGAAGGTGGTGGCACCGTTCGACGGGGTCGTCGCCAGCCGCAACTTCGACGTCGGCACGCTGGTCACCGCGGACAGTGCCTCCGGCACGCCGCTGCTGTCGCTGGTGCAGACCAGCACGCTGCGGATCCAGATCTTCGTGCCGCAGGAGGACTACTTCGCGCTCAAGGATGGCGAGGATGCCGAGGTGACGGTGCCGCAGCTGCCCGGCCGGGTCTTCCATGGCCGCGTCGCCCGCACCGCCGGCTCGCTGCAGCCGGGCACCCGGACCCTGCTGGCGGAGGTCGATGTCGACAATGCCGACGGGGCCCTCACCGCCGGGCTGTACTGCATCGTCCGGCTGGCGATCCCGCGCCCCAGCCCCGTCATCGTGCTGCCGTCGCAGGCCGTCATCTTCGACCAGCATGGGCTTTCGGCCGCCGTCTACGCGAACGGAGCGCTGCAGCTGCACCATCTCGACGTGCTGGCCGACAACGGCGCCACCCTCGACATCCGGGCCGGGCTGGACACGGGCGACCAGGTGGTCCTGAACCCACCGGTGAATGTGAGGGACGGCATGCCGGTGCAGGTCGCGGCGGGACAGCCTTCCACGTCCGACCAATAAAGCTGTGGAGCCGTCCGCTGGTCGCGACCCGACAGCGCCATTTGCGACCATGACACTGCCACTCCGAATCCGAGCTGCGATGCTCCCAAGCGGTCATCGCACTGGGCTCCCCAAACCGGACTTGGCCGCATGCGATCCAAAACTGCCATTCGCGGCAATTTCGTGCGGTCTGAACCGGACGTTGAGTCTCCGAAAACGTGGGTTGACGGCATAGTTTATTGGGAACAAAATAGGAACTTGAGGCGGCGATCGCGCCTCGCTATCCAGCTTGCGAAACCCCTTCCTGGCTTTCGCGCAGGAACGGGGGTGATGATAGGGTCATGGCGCTCACTTCTGACTTGCGGTATTGCTTTGCTGCTTGGCGTAGTCCGGTCGTTGAGTGGTTGGCCCGCCTGAGTGAGGGCTGAATTTCACCCTTTCGGCCGGTCGAACAGGAGGGCGTATCGATGTCGGCGAAGCAGATCGTCGCCCTGCTGAACTCACATATTGACGGCGATGAAGAGCAGTTCCTCTCGATTGCCATGCAGGTCGCGGCGGATGAGGCGCGCGCCGGACGGACCAGCGAGGCCGACCGCCTAAAGCACCTCGTTCAAAAAGCCCGAGACCAAGCCCGAAAGACCGGTACTGCAGGCCGTTCGCCGATCCCGCTCGCTCGGCCGCGCGGCGAACTTCAAGGGCTAGTCGAGAGCACCTACCCCAAGATCGTGCTCGATAGCATGGTCCTGTCGGATGACGTTCGCGGACGTCTGGATCGTCTGGTGCGCGAGCAGAGGCAACGCGCGATGCTGCGCGACCATGGTCAGGCTCCGGCCACGCATCTGCTCCTGATTGGACCGCCCGGCACAGGCAAGACCATGACCGCCTCTGCCCTTGCCGGCGAGTTGCGCCTGCCGCTGTTCACAGTGCGGCTTGAATCGCTGTTCAGCCGCTTTTTTGGAGAGACGGCAGGCAAGCTTCGCCTCCTGTTCGACCAGATCGCACAAGTGCGCGCCGTTTACCTTCTTGACGAGTTCGACGCCATTGGCGCCCGCCGGGGCGAGCCAAATGATGTTGGAGAGATCCGACGCGTGCTCAATTCGGTTCTGTCTTTTATGGAGGAACCGAACACGACTGACAGCTTGGTCATAGCCGCGACCAACAATATCGAAATCCTCGACAATGCGCTGGCGAGGCGCTTCGACGAGGTGATCGCCTATGAGCTACCCGATGCCGCCGGCGCGCGCGCCGTCGTGCAACGACGCCTGGGCAGGTTCAAAGTCGCCGCTAGGATCTGGAATGCGGTCGCGGCCGATGCTGAGGGGCTCAGCCAAGGCGAATTGGTCCGCGCTGCCGACGCGGTTGTGAAGGCAGCGATTTTGCAAGAAATGACGCATATTCTCAAGGACGCCCTGAAGCTGGCATTGCATGACCGGCAGATGTTCAAGGGCCGCTTTCGCCGTGCCCCTTGAACTCAGGCCGACGCTATCGATAATTTAAGGCGCTTTATAGATAAACATAGCGGAAATAGATGACGGACCTTGGCGACTTCGACGAGCGTCACCTGGCTCATCTGCCCATAGATCTGTGGCGCGAATCAGTCGGCTACGACTATCCAAGCCGCAAGCAACAGCGGAGACCGCTCCGCGATGACTATACCGCTCATGCCCAAGGCCTGATCCGCCAGCTCACCGACGCTCTCGGTGACCTGCCACCTCGTGATGCCGACCCCCGCCTCCCCATCCCGAACATGGCGCCGGGCACACTGATTTCAGTGGAGACCATGCCTCCCCGCGAAGGCGGTCGTGTTAAGGCCGTCAAGGTACCAGCCGGCCTTGAGTTTCAACTCCAGGACATCGTAGTGCTTCGCTCGATGCGCAACGATGATCGGACCGAGGGCGCGGTTCTCTTCGTGCCGGACAACGCCCGGGACTTTCTGCGCCGACGCATCGCAGCCTACGGGGCCCGCAACCTCGGTGGCGCAAAGCGCCCGGACCTGGAGCGCTTCGAAGTCATCGAGACTATTCAGGCCGCCGCTGCTCGGTCGCTATTCGTAGGCGAGATCGACTTCGCCGGGCCTGCTTCCTGGTGGGAGCTTTGGGTGCGGGCGCCCAATATGCGAGCCAACGCCATTGCAGCTGCCGCTCGCAATCGCGGATTCGATGTGCACGGCGAACGCTTGATCTTCCCTGATACGGTTGTGGTTCTCGTCCATGGCTTGCCAGTGGAAATGCTCATCTTGGCGACGCAGACTCCGGGCGCAATTGCAGAGATTCGCCGCGCCACTGGAACGATCAGGCCGTTTCTGGAACGCGGCGACAAAGTCATCGGTCAATCGGAGTTCGTCACCGAGTTGGCCACACGTGTGACACCACCGCCGGCCGACGCACCGGCGGTGAGCATTCTGGACACTGGCGTCGCCGCCGCCCATCCCTTGATTGCGCCAGGCATTGCCGGTGCGCTTGCCTATGACGACGCCTGGGGAACCGACGATCATGCGGACAATGGTGGTCACGGCACCGGCGTAATCGGATTGGTCCTCTATGGTGATCTCGAAGGCGCGATGAATGATCGACGCGAGATCGCACTCACCCATAGCGCGATCTCCATCAAGCTCCTTCCGCCGCCCGGCTTCGAGGCGAATACGCCAAGACACTATGGGATCATCACGCAGGGTGCTGTCGCGCGCATCGAGACCGACCATCACGAAACAACTCGCATTTTCTGCTTGGCGTGTTCGACTGATGAGTTTTCGACGGCAAGGCCATCCAGCTGGAGCGGCGCTCTCGATCAGATTGCCTCAGGTTCGTCTGTCGGCGACGCTGGTGACCCGCCTCGCCCGGCAATGCGCCGGCCCAAACGGTTGATGGTAGTGGCCGCGGGCAATGCCAACGGCGGAATGCGGGATGCGGTGCTGACGATGCACGCGATCGAGGATCCCGCACAGAGCTGGAATTCGCTCACTATCGGCGGATACACCGCAAAGGAGACCGTCGCACCCGAAGACGCCCCGATGACAGCCCTTGTCGGCGCCAACGAACTGAGTCCGTTCAGCCGCAGTTCGGAAATGCTTCCCGACGACCTGACACCAATAAAGCCGGAGGTCTTGTTTGAGGCGGGTAACATGCTGATCGACGACGCCGGATTCTGTGCCTGGGCCCCGTCGGTCTCTCTGCTCACGGCGGGAAATGACATCGAGGTTGAGCCCTTGACGCCAATCTGGGCCACTAGCGCGGCAACGGGGATGGCGGGACATTTCTTTGGCCAGCTCGAAGCGGCGTTGCCGGGCCTGTGGCCTGAAACCTATCGGGGTCTCGCTGTCCAGTCGGCCGAGTGGCCGAGCCCGATCAGAAAGATGCTCATCGGCAGAGGGGATCATTGGAGGACTGGCAAATCCGCAACCAAGGCCGTGAAGCAGCGCATTCTTCGCAGCGTTGGCTACGGCGTCCCGGACATCGAACGGGCAATCACCTCCGCTCGAAATGACGTCACCATGATCGCCCAGGCGGAGATTCAACCCTTTGCGTCCAGCCAAGATGGGCGCACCGCCGTCTACAACGAGATGCATTTTTATGACCTGCCCTGGCCTCGCGAAGCGCTTGAGCAGCTTGAGAACCGGGTCGTTACTATGAAGGTAACGCTATCCTATTTCGTCGAGCCTAATCTGACGGGCCGAGCAGCAACGCGACCGGACACTTACAGGTCTTTTGGTCTGCGATTCGCAATGAAGAGGCGCAGCGAAAGCGACCCGCAATTTCGGGCTCGGGTCAACGCTGCCCAAGAAGCGGATGCGGACGGCGCTAGCGATGAAGCGAGCTACTGGCTGTTGGGACCAAAGGCTGTCTCCGCGGGCTCGCTCCACTGTGATCTGTGGCGTGGCCGCGCCATAGAGTTGGCGCTCCACGATGCGATTGCAGTCTTTCCGGTCGGCGGCTGGTGGAAGTCGCATATTGGTCAAAGACGGATGGCCGACCGAGGGCGCTACAGCCTCCTCATCTCGATCTCGGCTCCCGGGCAGGCGGTAGACCTTTACACCGAAATTGCAGCGCGGGTCGAAGCCAAGACCGCCGAGATCAAGTTGACGCTAGGCCTATAGGGCCTGCCAGTGGACGCCCCATTCAATGCTTGAACAACAAGTATGTTGATCGAATCGCAACGGGCTGCCTTGCTTGCGGGTCATTCGCGCCAGGCGGTGTTGGTCACAGACATTCAGATTTTCAGGTCGTCAACTCGCGAGATTACGCAGAGAGACTTAAGTAACGGGTCATTGAAGCTGGGTGCATCGGCATGCTCTGGACGGTATGCAGCACGCATGCGCAGAAGGCGGCGAGTGAGTTGCCCTCATGGAGGACAAACTCCGGCGAATCGCGATACGGCTTCTGTGTCAGAAACCAGTCCCGGCCCAAGACAGCCAACCCGTGCAGATGGGCACGATTCTTGAACGTTGCCGCCTTCAGCCGTTTCTGGACCGCGTCGAGACTCGTGTAGGCCGCGTTGATCGCAATCACAAAGGACCGGGGTGATAGCTCATCGGCAAACTCGCGTTCGTCGGTCACGTCCTTGTTCTGTTCGTCCTTGCGTGTGCCGTACTCGACGTAGCGCTTCTCGCCGGCAAAGCTTCGGACAAGCCCGATCGCCTTAGTTGCCGTGTCAATCGCTTTGGCGTCCAGTAATGATTTCACCTCCACAAATCCATAGATGCATTCGATTGGAAAGAGGCCGGTGCCCCCTTCGAGGATTATAGGGGCATTGAACATGGCATCGTAAATGATCAGATCGAGCTGCGAGCTAATCTTGCCAGAGGCCGTTATCGCGAACCCGGTTCCAATGCTGAAGCGCCCGGGGAGAATTGCCCGCAACGCCGTTTTAACGACCGCCTCAACGACGCGGCCCTTTTCGGCATGATGCCTAATCAGCGTCTTGGCCAACTCCTCGTAGCTGGATATTGACGACCTTAGAGTCTGTTTTGAAAATCAGGGATGAGTGTTTCGTCGGATGAGAATTCCGCCCATGGCGACGAGGATCATCGCGTGCGAGACGTCGATGCGCTTTTCGTAGTCGCGGACGAGGCGGCGCCAT